>JBMFSZ010000195.1:0-6899 GCA_049967315.1 Desulfomonilaceae bacterium | reverse complement strand
ATATTATCGTACGCATGTTCCCAGTCTATATCAAAAAATGAGAAAAATTCGGATCGTTGGCCTTTTTCAAGCACATCGATGAGCATCTTGTTGTCGTAGTCGAAAGCCATATGATTGGGGACGATGTCTTGCAGCCAGAACATCCCCCTATTTCTTACCGATTCAATAAGCGAACCGAAGTCGCTCTCCGGACCAATCTCGTTGTTCAGACTGTTATGATCGACTACATTATAGCCATGCGAACTACCCTGCGACGATTTAAAAATGGGCGAAGCATAAATATGTGAAATTCCGAGTTCTTCCAAATATGGCAATATGTTCTGCGCCATTCGGAAATTGAACAAGCCGCTAAACTGGAGTCGATAAGTGCCTGACGGAACATTCATAACGAATCTCCTCTAGACATGACAGAGCCACATGTTTGAACACGTCAGTTTTTTGTGGGATTAACGAGTATGCCAAGTCCGTCGAGGATAGAGCCTATCAATTCAGATCGTTGGCTCGCCCGCTTTTTATCTTCAACATCAATATGCTTCCTGGATCTATAAAATTCGGTGGCCAACCGGTAACAGATGTCTTGTGTTGTCCGTAAATTCACTTCAAATGGAAGAGATTGAGCCAACATTACCGCTTCGTCGAGGGTCTCTAGCGCTTCCAGATTTTCAGGATCATCAAGCGCCTGCTTTGAAATCGTAATTAGAGATGCTCTGAATTCTGGTTCCAGCGCCGTATCTTCCAAAGAAATCCTGTTGAAATTTGCTTCTGACAAACAGTCCCCGACAAGCTGGGAATCGAACGGGATCTGAGAAAACGCCTTACGAAGTCTGCCGGTTAAAGCTAGAACCGCTGCTTGCAGCAAAGGTTGCGGAACAGGCTGGACCAAATCAGAAAGGAATCTTAAAAAGGGGGCATGATGTTCATAAATCTGTTTGTAAACTGATTCAGCCTCTGCCAAAGCTGGTTCCAGGATCTGGTCGAGAACTTTTCGCTGTTCATCCCTGAACAAAGATCTCAACGAGTATGCGCAAGCCCCGAAATGCTGGTCCATAAGCCTTATGATTTCAGCAAAGTCTGCCCTGTTAAAAACCTCCATGAGTTCCCGTGAAAGGACCTCATATTCCGCGTCACCCCGATATTTGGTAACTCCGCAGTTCACGTTATGGTCGCCGAGATGTATTACCCCGAACGAAAAGAGTTCCGTTTCTCTAGTAGTCCTTGAAGTTAGCCTGGCTCTCCCGACGGCAAGTTTAACTTTACCCGCCTGGGCTTTTTGATAGTCTTCGCGAACAACACTGAATGCAAAAATGGAACTTTCGTCACCATAATCCTGAAAAAGAGAACTTATCGCATAATGGGCTGACACCTTTGCCAAATCAACGATTGCAGGTTTGACCCATTTTCTGTAAATTTCCAAACCATCTTTATGCTCGGCTATGTTGCTTTTCGCCTTTTCGAGCCGTTTCAAAAATCTCTCTTCGATTCCATGTCCAAACAGGTCTTCTGCGAGTTGAACGGCTCTTCCGGCAAATTGAATAACCTGAACCGTTTCAATCCCGGAAAGTTCGTCAAAAAACCAGCCACAGCTCGTATACATGAGCATCAGGTGGCGCTGAAGCTCCAGTAGTTTAAGAGCTTTGATCACGTCACTCTTACTGAGACGAGCAGAGGAATTATTTTCAAAGAATCGATTAACACTATCGTCCGAACGATCAAGCACTACGTCTATATATCTGTTACGCAATTCCCAGGGATCCGGAAACAGCGAACTGGCATGCTTCAGGAATAGTGGACGTACAGTGTCCCTCAACCAGTCAAAAGCGCTTCTAAGCGGTTGTCTCCACTCCTGGTTCCATTCAGGATGCCCACCGGAGTTACATCCGCAGTTTTCTTTCCAGCGCCCCACTCCGTGCACACAACTCCAAGAACTGTTCTCGAATATCCGGACCTCCTGCCTTGGGGGATATTTATCCAGAAATGCGGCATAGTTAGTTATTTCAGCCAGCTCGTTATTTTCGATATAATGCATCGCATAAGCCAACGCCATGTCACCCCGATGATGGTGATGCCCATAGGTCTCTCCGTCGGTAGCAACACTAACTATCTGTGGTCCTTGGTCTTCGGAGAATGCTTCCATGAGTCTGTGGACGAGGGATTCACCGCTGTTCAGGAGACCTTCAAAAGCTAGTGCCTGAGAAACCGGACCATCGTAGAAAAAAACACTTATATTTTTGCCGTTGCGGAGATTTACCCGGTAAGGCTCCTTGGGATCAACCCTCGCCCCAGATACGTCAATCCATTCACGCGAACCCAAAAACCGGACCCGGCTGGCCTGATTTGGGGCCAAAACCGTAAATTTAATTCCGTTACCCGCCAGAATATTAAGCGTCTCCAGATCAACCGCTGTTTCAGCTAACCACATTCCTTCAGGTCGCCGCCCGAACCTGTATTCAAAATCCTTTATCCCCCATATAATCTGTGTGTGTTTGTCATTTCTGTTTGCCAGTGGAAGGATCATGTGGTTGTAGCATTGGGCCATGGCCGAACCGTGACCACCAAAATTCTCCCCACTTTGGCGATCAGCGTCAATTATTGCGTGGTAGGTTTCCGGGGCATTATCTTCCATCCATGACAAAAGGGTTGGTCCAAAGTTGAAACTCATTTTCGAATAGTTGTTTACCAACTCCACTATGCGTGCGTCTCCATTCAAAAGCCGGGAGTTGGCGTTATGGCTGTAGCATTGGGCTGTAATTTTTTCGTTCCAGTCGTGATAAGGATATGCCGAGTCCTGCAGCTCAATCGCTTCTAACCATGGGTTTTCCCTGGGTGGCTGATAAAAATGTCCATGCACGCATATATGACGTTTCATAAAATCCGCCTTTCCTACACACGCTCGAAGAGCACGAAGCAATAAGGATTAAGTTCGAGTATTACGTCCCCATCGGACGTTATAAAGGACCCTATTTGACTTCCATTGCCGCCCCACATAACCTCACTGGAATCGAACAGTTTTGACCAGTTACCTTCCAGGATAGGGATACCTAAAACCGATGGCTCGCTACCCAAATAAAACACCACGCAAAATTCTGTTTCTCCGACGCAACGATTTATAACCAGATATTTGAATTTTTCGGAAAACTGGACCATCACGTCTTCGACGTTTACCCCAGTGAGGCTGATAATTTTTTTTCTAGTGGAAATCAGATTCTTATAGAAATCGAAAACTAGGAGATGCTCCGAATCTTCAAGAAGTTCCTGTCGTAATATGGCCGACTGGAAAGTCTGCTCGTCCTGCGGATCAATAAAAGGCCCCTTGTGATGTAAAGTTTGCAATTCCTCCTTACGACTTCTTCGTATAGTTTCTACCAAGTCAGGGTCAGAATGGCTTACAAAGTAGGGGAACGGCGCCGTTTCCCCGTACTCCTCTCCCATAAATAGTAACGGAGTGAAAGGAGAAAGGATGACTAATCCCGCCGCTAGTTTGAGAGCTTCAAGCGCCAATAGCGTTGTCAAGCGATCCCCAAGTGGCCGGTTTCCAATCTGATCATGATTTTGAGAAAAGACGACAAAACAGGGAGAAGGAATTGACCGTGACGAATTTCCATGGCGACGATTCCGGTATTCAGACCTTTGCCCTGAATACACAAACCCTTCTTTAAATGCTTTGGCCAGAAACTCGATTTTACCAAAATCCTGATAGTAACCCTGTGTCTCTTCGGTCAGGATTGAGTGTATGGCGTGATGAAAGTCATCATTCCACTGTGCGCTTAATCCGTATCCTCCCAGTTCCGGGGCACGAACGACACGGGAATCATTGAGATCGCTTTCAGCAATCACATGAATCTTTCTGCCAAGTTCGTCAGCCCGTCCATATACGTTTTCAGCAAGTTCCTGAAGAAAATGAAAAGCGGAAAAATCGAAAATGCCATGAATTGCGTCAATTCTTAGAGCGTCAATGTGGTACTCATCAATCCATTGCAAGGCGTTTGAAATGAAAAAATGCCTCACCTCGTCACTGTAGGGCCCATCGAAGTTTACAGCCTGTCCCCAGGGGGTCCTATAACGATCAGTGAAATATGGCCCATAATCGGCAAGATAGTTTCCTTCAGGACCGAGATGGTTGTACACAACATCCAGAATCACAGCCAATCCCCAGGTGTGACATGCGTCTACAAGCCTTTTCAGGGCCAATGGACCCCCATAGGAATTTTGGACAGCATAAGGGTAGACACCGTCGTAGCCCCAATTCCGCGACCCTGGAAATTGAGCTACAGGCATCAACTCTATGGCCGTGACTCCTAGATCAATAAGCCTTTCCAAACATGGGATTATGGAATCAAATGAGCCTTCCGGTGTAAAAGTCCCTACGTGCAGTTCATATATTATGTAGTTATTGAGAGTTATTCCAGACCACACATCGTCTGTCCATCGGAAATTAGGATCCATGACTTGAGATGGTCCATGTACACCATGGGGCTGATACCTGGAAGCCGGGTCTGGGCGTTCCACTGACTCATCAAGCCTGTAAAAATACAGACTCCCGGGATCCACATCGTGGAAACATCCCCAATGATAACCAGAAGTATCTTTTGACAGATTTAAAAAGCGGTCTAAAGGCGAGACAATATGAACGTCCACTACTTCTACATCTGGCGCCCATACCCTGAATTCGCAAATACTTTCATTTACGCGGTTGGCGCCTAGTTGGAGTGTGTATTTTACACCCACTCGGCATCCTCCTGCTCACAGAACCGATTATTCGGCTTGTATCGTCGATTCAGCCAAAACGTTAATTTTTGCCCCCCAGAAAATTTTGAGTCTATCTAGACTCAAAAAACCTCAACGACATTCACCCCTCTTCTTAGTTCCAAATGCAGACCAAGCTTCGGCCATAGAAAAAAATCGGAAGCGTTCAAGGCTATTTTGATCTTTTAAATCTCATAGACGCCGCCCAAAAACATTCTACCAAAGCTAAGGGTTGTTTGTCCAGTAATTTAGTTTATTATCCTAAACTCTCTTTTGATCAGCAAAATCAGGATGGCGATGGCATTTGCAAGATTAAGAAAAGAAAATTAATAAAACGTTGACTTGCGTACAAGCAAAGAGGCCGGAGCGACACGCATACCGACCTCTAGGCCACACGAAAAAAACCGGGCAGTTTTGTTACGTGTACAACAAAATTGCGACTTGTTCACCTATTGTCAACCTCATCAGTTCCCATACTCCTGCAATATTGTTCCAACCTGTTCACCTGCCCTGGCGAACCTCGAAGAAACCGCTTATTTCACTTTCCATCCTGGCGGCATTGTTTTAATCACTCTTGACGCTGGTGATGTGTAACTTTTTTGCAACCTCGTAAATGAGGAAATGTTTCCCGATTACAGTCTCTACTTTACAGGCCCCTAATTACTACCTGGGCGCCACGTTGGATCTATCCAATTTTTTTGCAAAGCTGAGCCACACGTTCTCCCAGTTTGGCTGCCGTATCCAATGCTTTCTCATCAGGAGCCCCCACTGACGTGGCTCCATAATGGCCAGTTGCGGACATCGGATCTCCCACTATGATCATTCCGTAAATGAGCAAACACTGGATAATCGACATCAGCGTGGTCTCGTTACCACCAGCCCAAAATCCCGATGACGTAAAGGCAGCTCCAATTTTATTTTCCATCTGTTTTCTTGTGCCGACAAACTCGTCGAAAACACGCTTCAAATCAGCCGCCATAAGTCCAAAATATACAGGCGAACCGGCGATGACACCGTTGGCGTTGACGAAGTCGTTCTTCGTAACTTCCTGAGTGGACCTGATAACAGCGTCAACACCCGAAATTGACTTCACACCTTCCGCTATTTTTTCAGCCAGTTTACGGGTATGACCAGTTTTAGAATAGTAAAGCACCAAGACGTTCATTTCCTTTACCTCCTGATTTCTCTTACCATTATAAGTAGCACCGGAGCTTCTAGCAACCATTGGGGGGAACGGCTTAAGAGCAAGTTTCCAAGTCATTAGTAGAGAATCTTTCTCCCAAAGCTCCTCGTTTCCCGGAGCCAGAAGAAAAATGGTCTGTCTTTAGGCCGGCCAAGCCAAAAATGTTTTTCCTGATTCGGTAAATCTAATTACCTGCTCTGTACAAGCCGTAATGTCTGAGGCGCTTACGAAGAGTTGGACGAGACATTCCGAGGGAACGTGCTGCAGCCGAAAGGTTTCCGCTCGAACGCTCCATTGCCTTGCGGAGAAGTTTTTTTTCGACTTCCTCCATGCAATTACCGCCGTTGGGCTCCCCTGGTTGGGACGGACAAGAAGAATTTAGCGCCTGTTGCAAAACATCTGCCATAAGAACCGATCCGCGAGATTCCAGAACGCCCTTGGTCAGAACGTTTTTGAGTTCCCGTACATTCCCGGGCCACGAATAGGCTTTAAGAATTTCCATGACCCGGTCTTCTACCCGAGTGACCTTGGACCCAAGCTCTCGGTTTATTCTGGCAAGAAAATAACTCACCAGATCGGGGATATCCTCAACATGATCTCGCAAGGGTGGCGCTGAAATGCTGATAACCTTAAGCCTGAAAAGCAGATCCTGCCTGAACATTCCCTTCCTGACAAGGTCTTCCAGATTACGATTGGTTGCTGCAATAACGCGTGCTTTGGAAGTTATAGGATGAACACCGCCAACCCTGGTGAATTCCCTGTACTCTAGAAATCTAAGCAGCTTGGCCTGCAGAGTTGAGGGAAGATCTCCAATCTCGTCAAAGAAAATCGTGCCATCTCCCGCCAACTCCAAGCGACCTCTTTTGCACTCGGTCGCACCCGTAAATGCGCCCTTTTCATGCCCAAATAATTCCGATTCAAAAAGACTGTCAACAAGAGTAGTGCAGTCCACTGTGACGTACGGATGATTACG
>JBMFSZ010000194.1:0-6901 GCA_049967315.1 Desulfomonilaceae bacterium | reverse complement strand
CTGGTTGTCATTGGCTCTGGTCCCGCTGGGCTGACGGCAGGACTGTACGGTCATCGAGCGGGTTTGGAAGTTCTGATCATAGGCGGCCAAGATCCTGGTGGACAGGTGATGCGCCACCACAACATTGAAAATTATCCTGGGTTCCCTGGTGGGGTCACTGGCCCTGAACTTATGGCCCGGTGGTTGCGCCAAGTGATTGAAGAAATTGGCTCAGCTCCCGAACCTGAATGTGTGACTCAGGTAAATTTTTCAAATCCCATAAAATTATTGTCCGTTGGTGAAAAGACGATTCGTTCCAGATCTGTGATAGTAGCGACCGGATGCAAATCTCGTCGGATGTTGGTGCCAGGAGAAGATGAGTTTTACGGGAAAGGTGTATTTTTTTGCGCCACTTGTGATGGCCCGATGCTTCGAACCATGTCGAACAGGAATGCCGTAGTCGTTGGTGGTGGAGATTCTGCTTTTCACACGGCAGAGGCCCTGCTGCCTCATGCGGATTCGGTGACAATAATCATGCGTGGATCGAAGCCAAAAGCTCAAAGGGTTTTGACGAGGCGACTGGAACAAAATCCCAAAACGCGGATTATTGCGGATAGGTCAGTTATAGCAGTAAAAGGGGAGACAAGTGTAAATCAATTAGTCCTTCGAAACGTCCATAATGGGGAGATAGAGTTATTTCCAGTCAATGCGGTTTTCGTAGGAATAGGTCAAGCCCCGGCAACTGAATTCCTTGAAGGAAAGCTAGAACAGACACCGGAAGGATTTCTTGTGACTGATCGGGAACTATGTACATCCACTGCTGGCGTTTTTGGGGCTGGTGATATTAGAGACACACCTCTAAGACAAATCGTAACAGCCGCTTCTGATGGCGCTGTCGCGGCGGGAAGCGCCACCAGATATGTGCGCACCATGTGACGACCGATCATTTTAACTAATACTTTACGATAACAAGTGCTAGGGAACAGATCAATTCGCAAAACTTGCCCGTTACCAGAGGTATTTGCCTGTGGTAGCGAGACAAACTAACTAGGCATTCAGATGACTGCCAGGAAAAGAAGGGAAATTGCCTGATGGAGACAAAGCAGCATATGGTTATCTTTCAGCCCTCAGCACGCCGAGGGCTGGTAGATGAAGGCACTAATCTCATTGAGGCTTCTCGCCAGTTGGGCGTAGATATTGAAGCGCTTTGCGGGGAAAAGAAAGTCTGCGGAAAGTGCAAAGTCAGGATCGAAGAGGGGTTTTTCGAAAAATTCGGGATAACTTCGAGCTGTTCGCACGCCAGTGAATGGCAGGAGGAGGAAAACAAGTTCTTCACGCCTGCGCAGAGAAAGGAAGGCTACCGACTGGCCTGCGTCGCAAAGGTACAGGGAGACCTGCTAGTGTTTGTCCCCGAAGAGGCCCGTGCCGGTAAGCAGATAGTCAGTAAGGCCGCAAGAGACATACATATAGACTGGAATCCGGCTGTAAAACAGTATTACGTAGAAGTAGTCCCTCCTACTTTTGAAGAACCATCGGGAGATTTCGAAAGAATATGCGCAGAACTGGAGCGCAACTATGGGCTCAAGAATCTTGATATTGACTGGTATACGTTAAGGAAATTACCCAGGCGCCAAAGAGAGGGGAATTGGGCCGTCACCGTGGCTGTCTGGATGGATAAGAAAATAATACGAGTCTTACCTGGCAAAGTTGAGAATTGGTATGGAGTGGCTATTGACGTGGGTACTACCACCGTGGCCGCATATTTATGCAACTTGAGAACAATGGAAGTTATCAAAACTGTTTCCATGATGAACCCGCAGTGTAAATACGGTGAAGACGTTATGGCCCGTATCACTTACCACATGATGAATCCAAAGGGGCTGGAAACGATGAGCAACGACCTCATCGAGGGCCTTAACAAACTTGTCGTTGAAGCATGCGAAAGTACCCATCCCCCCAAAAAGAGAAAGAAAAAGAAAACAGAAGGGGGTGAGGATATAGTTGAGGCTCCAGATGTTACCGATGTTGAACATGAAGGTAAGAAATATCTGAACTTAACACCCAATGATGTCGTTGACATGACTATTGTCTGTAACACGGCCATGCATCACATTCTACTTAAGCTCGATCCAGAATTCGTTGGTCTTGCTCCTTTCCCTCCAGTGATTCACCGAAGCCTTGACATTTCCGCAAGGGATTTGGGTTTAAAATTGAATGAATCGGCCTATGTTCATATTCTGCCGAATGAGGCGGGTTTTGTAGGCGCTGATAATGTAGGGGTGTTGATTGCAGAAGAGCCTTACAAACATGATCAGGTTCAACTCCTTATCGATATAGGTACTAACGGGGAACTGGTTCTGGGAAACAACAAAAAACTGATCTCTTGTTCTTGTGCGACAGGACCGGCTCTTGAAGGAGCTCAATTAAGCTTTGGCATGCGGGCTGCTCCAGGCGCAATAGAGCGTATAACCATCAGCCCGGAGACACATGAAGTTGATTACAAGGTTATAGGGCGTGACGCCTGGAAAAATTATTCCAAACCTGAAGAAATGAAAACAAAAGGGATTTGCGGTTCAGGTATTCTGGACGTTTTGGCTGAACTCTATTCTTCCGGAGTGATAATGAAAAGTGGCAGATTCAGCAAGAACCAAAAATCCAACCGGTATCGTGTAAACCCTGACACAAAACAGCCGGAATTCGTCATAGCATGGGCTAACGAGACATCCATTGGAAAGGATGTTGTTATTAGCCAAAAGGATATTCGTCAGATCCAATTGGGAAAGGGAGCGCTTTATACTGGATGTAAACTGATGATGAGACGCATGGGGCTTGACAAGGTTGACGTCATCAAAATTGCGGGCGCATTCGGTACTCACGTGGACAAGACTAAGGCCTTGATTATGGGGCTTTTTCCTGATTGTGACCTGGAAAACGTTCTGGCGATAGGAAACGCTGCTGGTGATGGGGCGAGAGCAGCCCTGCTCAACCGTGAAAAAAGAACGGAAGCCAATTGGGTTTCGCGTAACGTAGAGTATATAGAGCTTACTGTAGAAGAAGATTTTCAACAGCAATTTATGGAAGCCATGCAGATTCCACACATGAAAGATGAATTTCCCCATCTTGAAGGAATTGTGGCCCCCGAAATTCTCCACCAGAAATGACAATTCTCAATGAATCGGGCTCCTCTTACACCGGGAGCCCGATTCATTGACATTAGTTTTGAGGTCTGACAATGTTGATAATTGTATTATCTGTATTATAATTCTGATGAAATGGAAAATTAGCATATCTAGGAGTGGAAAAGCCTGAATCCGAAAGCGGGCTACTTGAAGCAATTTAAAGTGGTTTTGTATGACATTTATTCCACACGATTTGATAAGGATTAAGCCATGAGTCGGAAGACAGTCGTCGAAGTTTTAGTTACCGATTTTGCCCAATGACAGGCTTGCGTGTATATGCTCGCAGCGGTAAAGGCTTTACCGCAGGAAATTTTGAAAAAAATAGACTATCGTGAGTGGAGCCTGCGCACGAAAGAAGGGCTAGAGCGATACAAGCAGCTTAAGGCAAAAAGTTTGCCCGCATTGGCCATCAATGATCGACTCGTTTTCGAGTGTCTTATTCCTCCAGCAGAACAAATAATTGCTGCTATAAATGACGTGGACCAGGAGATGTGATTGACAGTGGTTAAAGTCCAAGCTGGAGCTTGCGGTTTCTTAACTGTTATTCGGGCCGTTAGAGAAGACAAACGAAGTGTTAGTGTCCAAATCGAATCAGCTTGCGAATCCGTTGATGCACTTGGTGCCCAGATTCAAGAAATAGGTCCATTGAGTATAAAAGATATCATGGCAAGAGGGGATCGACTTAACAAGGTGTTTGCGTTGACTTCCCAGAACTTGCATCATTCAGCTTGCCCTGTAGCAGTAGCAATTCTAAAAGCTTGCGAAGTTGAACTTGGTCTCAACGTGCCCAGTCCAGTGTCTATAGAGTTTGAACCATAGCAAATTGAACTTGAACTCTGGTTTTTTTATGGAATACTAAAATCCAGGATACAACTTAAAGAGGTGCAACATGTCCGTAAGGATTGACGACCTGATAAATTTGAGAGATGCTCGCCAGGGACGAGACAAACATGCATCAAAAACAATCCTTCAGGACACTTTCCACCAAATAGAACGGTTAGCTCAGGATTTGGGTTTTTTAGAGATTTATCTGATGAAGTCGTCGGAGATCGTTACGGGACGGTGGGTAAGATTGAAATGCCGGTATGGCTGCGCAAAATATAACACCAGTTGGTGTTGTCCTCCAGCAGCGCCCAATCTTCAGATGACAAGGGATATTCTCGAAGAGTACGATTTTGCTCTTCTTTTAGTAAGTGAAAATACAAATGAACATTTTTATAGAAATTCATCAGACAAGAGGCGTGTCCAGATTAAACAATGGAAGTCCACAGTGGCATTGGAACGTAAACTTTTTCTGATGGGTTATTATAAGGCTTTTGGTCTCCCCTCAGATACCTGTGCGCTTTGCAAAGAATGTGCTTATCCAAAACAGTGTAGATTCCCAAACGAAAAGAGACCGACACTTGAAGCATGTGGCATAGATGTTTTTCAAACCGTAAAAAACTTGGGGAAATCTACAGGCTTGGTGCGGAAAATTCAAGATTGTTTTTATTGCTATTCTCTTATCTTGCTCTCCTGACGGACAACTAATTCACCTTGATTTTGGAGGGTACCGTGAAGATTCAAATTTTAGGAACTGGGTGCGCTCGTTGCGATAACCTCTACAACAACGCGCAAGAAGCTGTCAAAAAATTTCATAATAAAACCCAAGAAATCAAAATTGAAAAGGTAGCCAATCCCGAGGTATTCCTAAGTTTAAAAGTGTTTATGACTCCGGCTCTTGTGATAGACAACGAAGTTGTCTCCGTGGGCAAGGTTTTGACATCGGAACAAATTCAAGAGGAAATTAATAGACGTATGGTTGACGAGGAAAAGAATGAGTAAAGAAGGCACAGATGTTTGTTTGATTTCCGGTTTTCTCGGGAGTGGTAAAACAACTTTTCTCAACCACATGCTCAAGGAAGTTCCTTCGGACATAAAGTTGTTAGTTTTGATGAACGAATTTGGTGAAGAAAGCGTAGATGGAGCTTTAGTGGAAGATCCAGAACTGGAGATGCTCGAAATTAGTAAAGGGTCCATTTTTTGTGCTTGTGTCAAAGGTGATTTTATTAAGGCTCTCTATCAAATCGCGTTCGTGATCAAACCGGAAGTCCTAGTAATTGAGGCTAGTGGTGTGGCCAACCCAACCGATATAGGTAGGGATCTTTTTAATCCGATGTTCAAAGGAATGTTTCGTTCTTTAGACAAGGTCTGTATTATCGACGCCGAAAATTTTCTAGAGCAATATGAAATATTTACAGCTTTGGAAAAACAGATAGATGCCGCTGACAAATTTGTCATCAATAAAACTGACTTGGTTAACCAGTCCATCGTCGATCAAATAAAGAAAGTAATTCTTGATCAGAACTCTAAATCAACATTTGTGGAAACTTCATTTTGTAATGTCAGCCTGAATGATCTGCTTACGTTGAGCATTGCAGGCAGTTCGAACCCAAGTCCAGATTTCGATCGAGTAGAAAATCTACTAAATGATGAAGCTTTAGACAAATTAATTGATAGCATCCTCGTAGATGAGGCCGCGCAGATTTCACCCCCCGACAAACTCATCTCTGTTACATTCAGGTGGCATGGGGGGAGCGTAGATGATTTCATCGAAATTGCTGACAACGTTCCGTCGGATGTGATACGTGCCAAAGGTTTTGTTTTTGGAAATAACCAAGCCTATGTTTACAGCCACGTGGGCCATAAATATACTGTGGAACCATTTGAAGGAGCGCGTTTGGTGGATCGGTCAGCAAATCGAGTAGTTTTTATCAGAAAAGAGTTCAAAGAGGATGATATCCGTTCCATGTTTCTTGAAAGGGGCCTAAAACTTAAATAAGGCATGGTCTATTAAACAGAATCCGTCAAGTATAAGGGCTAAAGTCCGGGTATCCGTGCAATATTACCCTTTACCACCGAAACATTCAGACAAAATCCACAAATTCCAGGAACAAGGTCTCCCTCAATCAAGGTTGACCACGCCGACCTGTAACTCTCGTCGGCATTTACGAAATCCGGTTTCGGAAGAATTCTGATTCGGTCGGTTTTCCCGCAAAAAGGACAGGTGGCCCAGACAATTTGTTCCGATAAGATGCTATCAACCTTTTCTAACCAAAAGGTTTTAAGAATTTCAGCAGCATCCAACTCATCCATTTCGATTCCCCCTTAACAACATTTGTAAATTTTGAAGAGTCTTTCATCCATCACAAAATGAAATTTCAACCAACTTGACCCATCCGGTCTGATACGAACGCCATGCACAGTATTGGCCAACCGTATAGTGCTCTGGAAATGTGTTATGAGTATTAATTGGTGGTCTTGAGATAACATCTTTAACAAGTCCTGCATATTGTGGCCATGGGTCCAGTCTAGAGATGGCTCAATCTCATCGAACATGTAGGCCGGGCTTGGGTTCAGGTTAAAAAGGGCGAGCTTGAGTGCAAGAGCTGTAGAAGCCCGTTCGCCCCCGGATAGCAATATCGCTCGTCTAGGTCCCTTGTCCGGAAAGGTCAATTCAATGTCTACATGGTCGTCATTCTTATCATACAAAAGCTTTCCTGAAGTCCCGGGCATGAGGGAATCGACGTATTGATGAAAAAGTCTGTTTACTTCATCAATCTGCCCTTCGTCTGAAATAAAACTTTCAATGTATTGACGACGTGAAGAAGTATCCCATAAAAAGAAATTAGAGCTGGTTTCAAAAATCACAGCCACCTCATAGTAATCAAGAAACAGGCAATGTGAAAGAATCCGGTATAGAC
>JBMFSZ010000193.1:0-6910 GCA_049967315.1 Desulfomonilaceae bacterium | reverse complement strand
CGAAAAACTGAGAGCAAAACTCCTTGAGATTTACGAAGCAAAGGAACCCGAGCGACGCAATAAAATCCGAGAAGTCATTGAGGAAATGGATGAAGATGAGTTGAAAAAATTCGCTACCTCGCTTTCACCGGGCGTGCCTATAGCTACACCAGTGTTCGACGGCGCGAGAGAATTCGAAATCAAGGACCTACTTCAGAAAGCAAACTTGCCTTCATCTGGACAAACTCAACTGTATGATGGGCGAACAGGTGATCCCTTTGCCACTAAGGTTACTGTAGGGGTAATCTACATGATGAAGCTTCACCACCTGGTGGACGACAAGATCCATGCCAGGGCAATTGGTCCGTATTCACTAGTTACACAGCAGCCCTTGGGTGGAAAGGCCCAGTTCGGTGGCCAGAGACTTGGGGAAATGGAAGTTTGGGCCATGGAGTCGTATGGAGCCGCCTATTCCCTTCAGGAATTTCTCACAGTGAAGTCTGACGACGTAACCGGACGCACCCGAATGTACGAAAGTATCGTTAAAGGTACTAATGTGCTAGAGCCTGGATTGCCTGAGTCATTTAATGTTTTGGTCAAAGAAATAAAATCGCTGGGACTTGACGTCGAACTCCTGGAAAGCGACCCGGGAGCCGCCGCGTAAAGGTCCAGTAAAAGACCTTATGCTATTGGCCGAAGAATGGATATTGAGAGGTAACAAATCAAGAATCATTGTTGCCCGCGTTAAAACGATACAAGAAATTGCGCCCGTTTTAACCCACTGAGACCTTAAGGTCGATTTCCCCAAAAAAAATTGGAGGAAAGCATGGAAGACGTTTATTACAGCTTTTTTGAAAAACCTAAAGACCCTTTGAACTTCTGCGCGGTTAAGATCTCTCTGGCATCCCCTGAAAAGATCCGGGAATGGAGCCACGGAGAGGTTAAAAAACCCGAAACAATAAACTACCGGACCTTCAAACCGGAACGGGATGGACTATTTTGCGCCAAGATTTTCGGACCCGTAAAAGATTTCGAATGTAACTGTGGCAAGTACAAGCGAATGAAACATAGGGGAACCATATGCGAAAAGTGCGGAGTTGAGGTTATCCAATCCAAAGTTCGAAGAGAACGGATGGGACACATTGAACTTGCAACCCCTGTCGCGCATATATGGTTCCTCAAAAGTCTCCCAAGCAGAATTGGAACGCTTTTAGATTTGACATTGAAAGAGGTAGAGCGGGTTCTGTATTTCGAATCCTATTTAGTTATCTCCCCTGGGAAAACCGATTTAAAACCTGGCGAGTTGATAAATGAAGAAAAGCTTCATCAGATTCGAGAAGAATTTGGTAAAGACCTGGATGGTTTTGAAGCGCTTATGGGAGGGGAAGCGGTCAGGTTGATGCTTGAACGGATGGACCTTGTATCCGAAAGTGTCAAGGTTCGGGAGGAAATGAAGGATTCAGCTTCTGAAGCTAAAAGGAAAAAACTAGCCAAGAGGCTCAGGGTTCTGGAATCGTTGAAAGGGATAGAACCGGAACTGCTGTTTGGCGAATTGTCAGCAATCTCTGAATCATTTGATCCGGAAACCGAGAAAGGCCAGTTTGTAAACGAACTCAGACAGGCTGCACAAGAAATTCTCGTGAAATGGCGAGAAACTGAAGACTGGGAAGTTCGCAAACAACTGGCTTTTGTGGAAATCAATAACATCATTGATCGACTTGGCAGATCCAGAATTATACATTCCGAACATCTGGGAAAATTCAGAAAATGGCAAAATCCTGCCTGGATGATTTTAACCACCGTGCCTGTAATCCCACCGGACCTGAGACCCCTGGTTCCCCTTGACGGGGGCCGTTTTGCCACGTCGGACCTAAATGACTTGTACAGAAGGGTCATAAATCGAAACAACCGACTTAAACGGCTCAAAGAACTCAATGCCCCTGAAATCATTCTTCGAAACGAGAAAAGAATGCTCCAGGAAGCTGTAGACGTTCTCTTCGACAATGGCAGGAGAGGTCGCCTGATCACGGGTCCCAATAAGAGACCCTTGAAATCGCTTTCGGATATGCTCAAAGGGAAACAGGGTCGTTTTCGCCAAAACCTGCTTGGCAAGAGAGTTGATTACTCTGGACGCTCTGTGATCGTAGTCGGTCCTGATTTACGGTTGCACCAATGCGGGTTACCTAAACGTATGGCCTTGGAACTGTTCAAACCGTTTATCTATAGCAAACTCGAAGAACGCGGTTATGTGACAACCATCAAAAGTGCGAAAAAGCTCGTTGAAAAGGAGACCCCAGAGGTTTGGGATATCCTTGAGGATGTCGTTAAGGAATATCCCGTTTTGCTGAATAGGGCTCCTACGCTTCACAGGCTAGGAATTCAGGCTTTTGAACCTATTCTGGTAGAGGGTAAAGCCATTCAGTTGCATCCTCTGGTATGTACAGCTTTTAATGCCGACTTCGACGGTGACCAAATGGCCGTCCATATTCCTCTGTCGATTGAAGCCCAGGTTGAAGCCAGGGTTCTCATGATGAGCACCAATAACATTCTGTCCCCTGCCCATGGAAAACCGATTATTGTGCCGACTCAGGACATCGTTCTTGGATTGTATTACCTGACGCGAGAATCCATTGACGCTGACGATAAGGAACCCAAAAAATTTGTGGATCCATTTGAGATTCGTGTAGCTCATGATTCTGGAAAATTGGACATTCATGACAGAGTTCTTCTTCGTGAAAATGGAGAAATGGTTCAAACTACTGTTGGCAGAATCATTCTGCGAGAAATTGTTCCTGAAGAGATCCCTTTTTCATCGATTAATAAGGTAATGAAAAAGAAAGAACTCGCCAATTTGATTGATGAAGCCTACAGAAAATGCGGTGACAAGAAAACGGTTATTCTTGCTGACCAGCTCAAAGATCTCGGTTACCACTACGCAACCAAGGCAGGTATCTCAATCTGCGTTGATGACATGAAGATACCCGAATCTAAAAAAGATATCCTTGAGAAGGCCAGGAAAGAAGTACTCGAAATTCAGGACCAGTACAAGGAAGGTCTAATCACGGACGGCGAACGATACAACAAAGTGATAGATATATGGGCAAGGGCAAACGAAGACATCTCTGAACGGATGATGAATGGCCTCCGTTTTTCTACATTATCCCTTGAAAATGGTTCGGAGAAAAAAGTCGAAAGCTTTAATCCCATTTACATGATGGCGGATTCCGGCGCTAGAGGCAGTACTCAGCAAATCAGACAATTAGCTGGGATGAGAGGGTTGATGGCCAAGCCTACCGGAGAAATCATCGAAACTCCAATTGAAGCCAATTTTAGAGAAGGGCTAACCGTATTGCAGTACTTTATCTCTACACATGGCGCTCGGAAAGGGTTGGCTGACACGGCTTTGAAAACAGCTAATTCTGGATATCTTACGCGTCGACTTGTAGATGTTGCCCAGGATGCAATCATAAATGAAAGAGACTGTGGCACTCTCGATGGAATCGAGATGTCCTCTCTGGAAGAAGGTGGAGAAATTATAGAGCATGTTGCGGACCGAATTCTTGGAAGGGTGGCCCTGGAAGACATCGAGCATCCATACACTGGTGAAATTATAGTTAAAGCAAATGAGGAAATTAAAGAAGAACATCGCGACAAAATTCAGGATTCAGGAATAGATAGAGTTCGAATTAGATCCGTTTTAAGTTGCCAGGCCAAACGGGGAGTTTGTAGCCTTTGCTACGGCCGTGATCTAGCCCATGGGAAGATGGTCAACATAGGGGAGGCCGTCGGCATTATCGCGGCTCAATCGATAGGTGAGCCCGGCACGCAGCTGACGATGAGAACTTTTCACATTGGTGGAACAGCGTCACTGAAACGCAACATAATTTCTGCCAGGAAACGCGGCTCTGTGCTTATCGAAAAGGAGAAGGACAAGCCGAAGGCTATAATTGTTTATGAAGATTTTTCCATACCCAAAAATGAGGTTGATGAATGGCTCGTGGAAGATGGGCAAACGCTACGAGAAAACTCATTCTTGTATAAAGGGAAAAACCACACGCCCTCAGAAGCCGAAAATATCGGCGGCCGGATAGTGATTTCTTCCGATAAGAAATCATTCACGCTTCAAAACGAAGAAGGGGTGAAAAAGGGATTCGAAGTTCCTGATGGCTGCAGGTTTGTCGTGAGGTCGAACTCCGAAATTTTACCTCAGACATTTATTTTCGACCAGGCTGTCGGAAATCCACGTATGTCTGAGGCCGAAAAAAGAGGCGGTATTCTGAAATTTCTGGGTGAGGAAAACGGACAGTACCTTTATCGTTTGTACGAACGCTATCCTGTCATGGACTATATGAACGTTAAAGTACAGGAAGGCGACAAAATAGACACGGAAGGCCAGGTGCTCCTGGAATGGTTGGGATCCAGTTCATCGCAGTTGTTCTCCCGAAACGAAGGTAAAATTCAGTTTATAGACCTCAAGACAGTTGTTAATCGGGATGGCGAGCTAGTGGCGATGAATAGAAACGGATCGCTTGCAATAATTGACGAAAAACATCAGAGCAGGGAGCGCAACAAAGTAATCTACGGCGCAAAACTCCGGGTAAAAGACGGCGAACACGTAAACAGGGAAACACTTCTGGCTGAGTGGGATCCGTATACTATTCCGATTATCACGGAAGTTTCGGGTATCGCAAAGTTTGGTGACATCATAGAAGGCGCCACCATGAATGAACAGGTCGATGAAGTCACGGGTCTTTCGAGGAAGGTGATCGTTGAGTTCAAAGACCGCGATTCCGAAATAAGACCCAGGGTGTCCATCAAAGATGAACGCGGCAGAACCATCAAGATAGGTGATTCCGAGGCTAGATATCTTCTTCCCGTGGGCGCCAACATAATGGTAAAAGAGGGCGAACAAGTCCACGCCGGAGACGTAATAGCAAAAATACCGCGTGAAACCACCAAAACGAAGGATATTACCGGTGGTTTACCAAGAGTGGCTGAGTTGTTCGAGGCGCGCAAACCCAAAGAATTTGCAATAATTTCTGAAATAGAAGGACAAATCGAATTCGGGAAAGACACAAAAGGTAAGCGGAAAGTCATAGTAAGGCCCGATTTAGGTGAACCGAGGGAATATTTAATACCGAAAGGCAAACACATATCAGTACATGCCGGTGACTGGGTAGACGCGGGCGACGCGTTGATGGAAGGATCCACCAATCCCCATGATCTCCTCGGCATCAAAGGTGAGAAAGACCTGGCCAAATACCTTGTTGACCAAGTGCAGGAAGTCTATCGATTACAAGGCGTCAAAATCAATGACAAGCACATAGAAGTAATCGTCCGGCAGATGTTACGTAGGGTCAAGGTTAAAGAGGTCGGGGACACAGATTTTCTGGTAGGTGAACAGATAGAGAGGTCCGTATTTCAGGCGGAAAATAACCGCGTAATGCAGGCTGGCGGAGTGCCCGCAGTAGCCGAGCCACTACTGCTCGGGATTACCAAAGCGTCTCTGTCTACCGATTCCTTTATTAGCGCGGCTAGCTTCCAGGAAACCACCAAGGTGCTAACAGAGGCCTCGATTTCGGGGAAGATTGACTATCTTCGCGGCCTCAAGGAAAACGTAATCATGGGCCGATTGATACCTGCAGGTACGGGACTGGACCAGTACAAGAACCTTCGTCTCAGGCATTACGATGGCGAGGCGGTGACTGGCAGAGCTCCTGCGGGAATTGGCAAAGGAACCGAAGCCGAGAGGGAAATTGCGTGAAATAGCGTTGTTGGCGGATGTGTTACGCGTTATTCTTTGGGACAATTCCGGAGAGGTTTTTAAGAAACACAGCATATAGGTGGTTGAATAACCAGTGATTCCAGCGGCAAAAAAGCATGGGGCCAAGAGCAAGACTTGACTCCATGCCAGCAAAAAGGCTTGACAAAATCTTATTATCTTGCGCATAATACAAAGATACATGTTTGGAGGTAATGGCTAATGCCCACGATTAATCAGCTGGTCAGAAAGGGGCGTACCCAGCCGAGAAAAAAGACTTCGGCCCCCGCGCTGACCAACTGCCCGCAACGTCGCGGCGTCTGTGTAAGGGTATATACGACTACACCGAAAAAGCCAAATTCGGCCTTGAGAAAAGTGGCCAGGGTTAGACTTACCAACGGTTACGAGGTTACTTCTTACATTCCAGGCATCGGTCACAATCTTCAGGAGCACTCCGTAGTCCTTATCCGCGGTGGGCGTGTGAAAGACTTGCCCGGTGTGCGTTACCATATTATTAGAGGCGCGCAGGACGCATACGGAGTCACGGATCGAAAACAAGGTCGATCCAAATACGGAACAAAGAGACCAAAATAATCCTCACGGGAATACAAAGGGTTTTGCCAAGTCATCGGCGTAACGTAAGTATCCCCACCAACCCCTCAGCCATTGTTGGAGGATTGTTTTAACGGGTTCGGATAAACCGCTAGATTGAGGCGGGACCAGTTTAGGGCCAAGACGTCCCAGTTAAACGTGACAGTCGTCACTACGTCTTCTAAACCGAGTCATTCCGAAGGGTGCCCGTTTGTTGTCGTTCTAGAATTAGTGGCCGTCGGAAATGCCGGTCTAAAAAATTTGGGAGTTAGTGCTAATGCCTAGAAAAGGGAAAGTTCCAAAAAGAGACGTTTTGCCAGATCCCAAGTTCCATAGCAAGCTCGTATCCAAGTTTGTTCATGGGATAATGTGGGAAGGTAAAAAATCTGTGGCGGAATCCATTTTATATGGCGCTTTCGACATAATCGCCAGGAAAACGAACGAGGACCCTCTAAAAATATTTGAAAAGGCGGTAGAAAACGTCAAACCCATTCTGGAGGTTCGCTCTAGGCGTGTCGGTGGAAGCACTTACCAGGTTCCAGTCGAAATTAGACCGGAGCGACGACAAGCCCTAGCCAT
>JBMFSZ010000192.1:0-6934 GCA_049967315.1 Desulfomonilaceae bacterium | reverse complement strand
TGCTACACTGCGGTCCAAGGGAGTGAGATACGTTATAGTCCTCGGTGGCGATGGCCCAGGTCATCCCAGACTACGGGAAGGTACAAGGTTGTGGCGTGAAATTCCTGATTCCAAGCTAGTTCTTTTAGGGGACACATCAGGTTCGTTAGATGCTTTGGCAGAATTGTCAAGTAAACTTGGTGTGCCGAAGGACGCATTGATTCCCGTATTGGCGCAAGGAAACACGGCGGATGAAGCGGTGAGAATTAAACCAATTGTAGGGAGTGATCCCTTCGCTTTGGTAACCTCGGCATATCACATCCCACGGGCTATACAACTGTTCAGGGCCCAATTGGCTGACCCCATCCCTTGTCCGTGTGAATTTAATGGCTGGCGCCCGTCAACGGCTCAACTGTTAGTTCCAAGGGTTAGGAATTTAATGTATGCGCGTCTGCCATTGCGCGAATACTATGGTCGGTTATTTTACTGGGTCAAAGGTCTTGGTCTGAGCGCATTTTGCCCAGCTTCTTCTCGATCTTGCGGAAACGCAAAAACGGCAAGCTTTTGACTTGATTTGACCCAGCTTCTGGGACAAACTTTATCCGACGGCCCTTGAAAATAATTTAATCGATTTTAGCGTCTTTGTATTTTTCATCCTAAACGGGCCGGGGAGGAGACAACGATGAATGAAAAAAGATTCGGATTTATAGGTGTTGGCCAATTGGCGAGGCCGATGGTACAGCATTTGCTCGATCAAGGTTACGAGGTGCTGGTTCACAACAGACATCGAGACCCGCTCGAAAGGCTAATGTCTAAAGGGGCGGTCTATTGTGAACGGCCGGAAGACGCAGTGACTGAAGGTGGAATCCTGTTTAACTGTCTTCCGGATGACGCGGCGTTTTTATCAGTATTCCACGCTCATGGAACGATTTTTCGGAAGCTTGGAGATTCAGGGCTACATGTGTCTATGGCAACGATTTCTCCGCAAGCTTCCCGAGTCGTCCATGAGCGTCACAAAACTCTTGGAGGGAATTACTGCGTAGCGACCGTAATGGGTAGGCCTGATGCTGTCGAAAACAAAAAACAGTTTTATATCATGGCCGGTGAATCGACCCAGATTGCGAGGGTAAGACATGTTCTTGATTCGATCGGCGGAGGGACGTTCGTCCTGGAAGGGGATCCGGAAGTGGCGAATTCGGCTAAACTCGCATTCAACTTCCTGATTGCGTCCGCCATTGAGTCTATGGCAGAAGCTTTCACCTTTGCCAGGAAAAACGGAGTAGATGTGGATCAGTTTTTCTCGATGATTACGGAAACTCTCCTTTCATCCCCACTTTACAAAAACTACGGGAAGGCCATTATCGGGCGCCAGTTTTATCAACCACTTTTCAAATTGGCCTTGGGAGCCAAAGACATGAATCTGGTGTCAACAGCCGCCAAAGAGAGCCGTAGCCCTATGCGGTTTGCAAGCGTTTTGCAGGATCGGTTCACGGCCTCGTTAGCCAAAGGCAGAGAGGGCTATGACTGGCTCGGTATAGCTATTGATGTTGAGGAAGAAGCTGGGATTACTACTGAAAGCCAAAAATAGGGCTGAAATTCCAGCGCATAAAGATAAGCTGGTAATGTTACGATGGGCATGAGCAGTCCTACTGAACGGCGCCCATCGTGATTTACCCTGACATGCGCTATCGTGAAGCGAAAGTCTTTGATATCACTAACCTTGGTTTTCGCTGCGCTATGGGTCTGAATGTACAAGGCGAGCCTATATCAGGTATGGACTGAAGACATCGTAAACAACCAACTCTTCTGTAACTTGTCCAATTTTGTGTCTGACTCCCTTTGGTACCCTAACCACCATGCCTGGAGTGAGTGGAAACTCTCCTGTCCCATCAACCCACATCACCCCGCTGCCCTCGAGAGGAAACAAAATGTCATCCTGATCAGCATGGATGTGCTCTGGAACGTCCTTGCCAACCGGGATTTTCACAAGCATGCAAGTGACAGCGGCGCTGTGTTCCCTCTGTGTGACCAGTGGTTTTACTTGTACCCCAGCCACCACCGGATGAGGCGTCCAGGAAACGTCCTCAACAAAACGTTTAACTTCCATTTTTAAATCCTCCGATATAATAGAAGCTCCTGCCTGTGACGAAGCCAACAGTGTGTCCGGACAGGTAAAATCAAGCTTTTATGGCCCTGAGAAGTAAGTTGATCATACGCTCAGTGCTACCTATTGTCGGTTGCTTTTTGGAGAGCATCATGCGAGCCAGCGCCTCATGCTCGAAGGCGCCTTGAACAAGATGCAGGTAATAATTTATTTCAAAATCCTTACGAAAATGGCCACTCTGCTGCCCTGCCTCCACAGTATATTCTATCAGTTTCCAAAAGCGTCGGGTATTTGAATATTCCTGTGATTCATAAAATTTTGGGTTCCTGTACAATTCCAGTATCAAGACGCGAGTCTCCCATTCTCGAATCTGAAAATCCAGCGCCCAACGTCTTAGTAAATATAAGAGACGTTCATACGGGTTCAATGACCCGGAAAAGACTCGTTCCAACTCATCCGCCAATTCGATGAACCAGGTGCCAAGGACTGAAAGAAGTAGCTGCTCTTTGCTCTTGAAATACTGATAAATCGACGCCTCGGCTATCCCGACCTTGCCGGCTATCTCGGAAATAGTCGCTCCACCATAACCTTTCTTACCGAATACTTCAGAGGCCACTTCCATTATGCTACGTCGTCGGAGTTCCCCTCGGCTCAGCTCGTCACCGCTATCATTTCTGGCAGGATGTTCGCGTCTCCATACGGCCGCCTTTATTAATGAACACAATGCGTCCGCAGCTTTGTTTGGATCATAGGAATCGCCGAAAAAGAGCCAACGCAAAACGATGCTATCAATGGCGCCAAAAATCATTTCCAGTACCAGGATGACTTCAACTTCCGGGTCGATTTCGCCGTCCCGCATGCCTTCGCGGATGGCTTCAATAGCAAACGCGCTATATTTTCGAATCATTTCGTATGCCGGTGATTCGTAAAAGGCTGGCAATGTGCGAAGTTCACGTAGCAGGATTGATGTGTAGTCCTTGTTGATGGACAAATCTCTCAGTTGGTGCCACAATAACTTCCTGATTTTAGGCTCGGCTCCCTTCATTCCCTGAAGATGCTCAGTAATGCCTGCGAGAGTTTCTCTGAGGTGTCTTTCTGGAATTGTAACAATCAGGTTCTCTTTGGTCTTGAAATATTGGAATATAGAAGCTTCATGTACCCCGGAGTCGATCGAAATATCAGCGATAGTAGCGCCATGAAAACCCCTGGACGCAAAGATACGCTCAGCAGACTCAATTATAAGTTGGCGTTTCTTTTCCGCAGGAGTATGTTTTCGCTTTGTGGAGAACGCCTTTTTAATAGTATTTCCAGTTGATGCGGCGCAGTCCATTTGAGCTCCGGGATAAAAATACAATTATCAGTATACTTTGGTTAAAAACCGAATATCATTCATACCGTAAACGGTCAATAGTTTTCTTATTTTTTCCCAGCCTAAAGTAAAACGAATAACTAAATAGCTGATAATACATGGTACATCGCTAGATCTAGAAAACTGTTTGGATAGACCTGTATAGTGGTCGTGTCCAGGCGATGGTATTAGTAGGGTTCGGGTCCGTGTGTGGCGTAAAGTGCCCATAGTTCAAGAATAAATTCTTTTTTCGGGGCTGAAGCTTTAATGGTAAAAAGTCTTGACATGACACGAGTATGAGTTATATTCGTACTGGCTCTGTTACCAAGCAGCGGTCAACAATTATTAGTGCAGAGGCGCATAATTATATTAGTCTACTGAGCATTCTGGTCCCGAGTCCTTGCATTAAACAGGGGGCTCCAAGAGGTAAATAAGATGAGGTACGCAGAAACAGGATACAATTTGGAGATCGATTTAGCCACGGGAAATATTGAACGGGTAGAAACCGATCCAAGATTAATGGAGCTGCATCTTGGAGGGCTAGGCACCAGTGTAAAACTCCACTGGGACAGAGTTCCTCCTGAGACCCAACCGTTTGATGACGAAAATTTGTTGATATTTAGTACCGGCCTTCTCAATGGAACCCCGGCTTACAGCGCCAACCGTACACTGGTTACCTTCATATCCCCTCAGTCCCATTTACTGGCGTACCCAATGATGGGAGGATTCTGGAGCGCGGAATTGAAATATGCCGGCTACGACAAAGTAATCATTCGGAACAAATCTCCCAAGCTAGTTTATATCTGGATACACAACGACAAGGTGGAAATCCGTGACGCTTCTCATCTGAAAGGTAAGGGCGCTCTCGAAACTCAGGACCTTATAAGAGAGGAACTCAACGAACCGCGAGCCCAGGTTGCGGCCATTGGTCTGGCTGGTGAAAACAGGGTCTTTACGGCTTCAATAGAGCAGGCAAGATCCAGCGCCAGTAGACTCGGCGGGGGCGCGGTCATGGGAGACAAAAACATAAAAGCCGTTGCAGTCCGCGGAACAAAAGATGTTTACCTGGCCCGAGGGGCTGAGTTCATGGAACATATGGCGCAAGTGACAGAATACATAAATTTCAGGAACTCAAATCCCATCCCTGATGTAATGACTATTTTATCCGGCATTGGGTCGCCTCAGGAGATGAAGCATACTGACGAAAAATGGCACACCGAAAACTTCATGTGGGGTAACGCACGTACTCGCAGGAGAGACTTCTGGAACAAGACAAACGAAGAAAACTGGACCACCACCCAATTGGCTTCCATAACCCGATTAATAAGCTGTTTTAACTGTCCTCAGCAATGTGGAGCGCTGGTTGAGCCGGAAGGCGTTTCCCCCTACATGATGAAGTGCTTTGGAAAACTGACGTATTCGATGGCGGCCTATGTAGATGACTTGGGATTTAACTTCAGGATTCTTCAACGCGCCACTGAGTATGGAGTTGACTCCTTCTCAACGCCGCAAATTTTAGCGTTCGCCGTTGAGCTATACGAAGCCGGAATTCTTACAGACAAAGACTTCGAAGGCTGTCCGCCGGATAAGGAAGGTAGGTTCTTCTGGTTACTTGACAGGGTGGCCCACCGGGAAGGCATTGGAGACATTCTGGCTGATGGTGTTTATTACGCGGCCAGAAAGATCGGCAAAGGCGCAGAAAAGTTTGATCACAATACGATCAAGAAACATGAGCAACTGCCCTTAAAGCTGGGAATGCTCGATCCCATCTACTTCCTCATGTATTCGACAAACGAAAAAATAAGCATCACTCAAATTGAAGGAAATTTCCCGCAATCGGCTTTTCCGACCAGGGAGCAGCGAGAAGCGTTCGTAAGGGATTGGATACAGGTTCCCGACGATAGATTTAAACAGTGGGTTCTGGATTGGGAACCGCGGGGAGACCACGCTATACCTTATTTTCCGACTCCGGAGATGTGTTCCGAAATCGTAGACTGGATGGAGATGCTGCACAATATCGACGACGCTCTTGGCCTTTGCGCAGGAATGGCGTCATTTTGCCTTAAACCTCCATATCACATCCACAATTATCCAAAGCTTATATCAGCGGCCACAGGTATGGACCTCGACGAAGCCGGCTTGAAGAAGATCGCAAACAGGAGCCGGAACCTGCACAGGGCGTTTAACAACAAAAGAGGTCTGAGGAGAACCGATGAGAAACCCCCTGAAGACCACTGGAAAAGAAGATTCCCAGAACTCGAAGAACAGCTCCTGTCTACGTACTACAAGTTTAAGGGATGGAACATGGATGGTGTTCCCACTCGGGAAAGATTGATGGAATTGGATCTGGGTTATGTAGCCGAAGATTTGGAAAAAAGGGGGATCCTGAAAGTTGGCGAAAATTAAAAAGAAAATCAAAACCATTAAGGTTGACGCTGATAAGTGCAATGGCTGCAGGGCATGCGAAATCGTCTGCTCCGGTTTCCATTCTACACCGAAATACAGTAGCATAAATCCGGCGAGGTCTCGCATCCATGTTATTAGCCACCGGCTTAAAGACATATGGCTTCCTGTATTTGCAGGCGAGTATGCTCCGGCCGAATGCATGGGTAGGGACAAGTACATAATTGACGGTAAGGAATACGACGAATGTTCCTTCTGTAGAGCGTCGTGTCCGTCCAGGGATTTTTTCAAAGAACCTGACTCCGGCCTTCCTCTGAAATGCGATATGTGTGAGAGCGATCCCCCTCTTTCAGAGCCTATGTGTGTACAGAAATGCCTCAACCATGTGCTCATTTATGAGGAACGAGAAGAAGAAGTAGAGGAAGAAGTTAAACTCGACGACGTGGAAGTGGGACTTGGATCCATGATTGATAAATATGGCATGCAGGCCGTTATGGATACCGTGAACCGGATTTCAGCGTCAAAAAAGGGCTGAAACATTAGTCCGAAAGGCAAGGAAAAAAACCAGTGGAGACCGTAACCCCCTACAAGGAGATTATCGACGTCATCAAGTCGAGTGGCGGGGACGCATTCAAAAGATGCTTTCAGTGTGGACTGTGTGACACCGTTTGCCCATGGAACAGGGTAACAACTTTCAGCATGCGCAAGCTGGTACGGGAAGCCACGTTCGGTTTGACCGAGATAGAGAGTGAAGATATATGGCGTTGTACCACGTGCGGAAGATGCCCCCAACGGTGTCCCAGGGACGTAAAACAAATAGAATCTGGCGTGGCGTTACGCAGAATCGCTAATGAATACGGCGTGTTTCCCGCTCCTGTCAAAACGGTCCGAACTATAAACGCAGGCCTGGTTGGTCAAGGGAATCCGTTTGGTGAGGATCGGGAAAAGAGGGGAGCGTGGGCGGAAGGTCTTTCTGTGAGACCATTTACTGAAGATATGGAGATCCTTTATTTCCCGGGCTGCTATCTGTGCTACGACCCGAGATTGAAAAAGGTGGCCAGAGCTACAGCCAACATTCTCAACAAGGCGGGAGTGGACTT
>JBMFSZ010000191.1:0-6941 GCA_049967315.1 Desulfomonilaceae bacterium | reverse complement strand
CTAGAACCCCAACGAAAATACCAAGAATGAGCGGTAGAAAAACAGATAGGGTTACACCGGACTTCTGGAACTTCATCTGAAAGGGGAGCGCCTGGACAATTCTAACATAGAGAGAAGGTTTTGAAGGCGCCATAGGCTTTTCAGCCATTGAAGCCTGTCTTAAGCTCTGTAAACTTTCCACAAACATGTAGGAGCCCACGACTCCCAGCATGACTACATAAGTTATTTTGATAACAAAATCGGCATTCCCCATACTGCGGAGGACTTTAATCAGCTGAACTCCCAAGGCCCCACCTACAATACCACCTATGAGGAGAAGAGCCCCCATTTTGAAATCCACATTGCCCATACGATAGTGCGCGTAGGTCGCGGAAGTCGATGCAGCGACTATCTGATTCGAATCAGATGCCGCTGCGACTAAAGGTGGTATACCAGCCATTATGAGAAGTGGAGTCATAAGAAAACCACCACCAACTCCGAAGAGTCCAGATAGAAAACCCACAGCTCCCCCTAAACCGAGAAGCAAAAAAATGTTTACACTGGCGCCAGCAATCGGCAGATAAATATTCCAAATCATGATCAGATCTCCCTTGATGGGTTATTTGAATCCAGATCGGGCACTCTGGTAACATGCCCAGCTTTTTCAACCAGAAGAATTTCTCCCTCAAACGTGTCCCGAAGCGACTTAAGATCTTCGGTGAATGAGGACTCGTCCGTTGAAGAGAATCTTTCCGGAGCAGCCATGACTATGAACTGAACAGAAGGGTTGAAAGCCGTGAAACGTGAAATCTCCTCAATGAAGTTGCCTGAAGCCAGGAAAATCTCGATAGTGACACCATTCTGTTCTCCCTGTGCTACAAGTTTTTCAAACCATTCATCGAGCTTGTAACCGATATCATTTAATCTATCGGCATTTGTGTTATCAGGTTTAACGGATACAGGGCTCGAGATCACAATCACTATCACCGCTCCCTGTATTCGTGAGGCCAATTGAATCCCATAAATAATCGGCGAATCCGTAATTGAATTAACGTCTACAGCGGCAAGAACCTTCTTACCCATTGGAAACATCTCCTCAATAGCCATTCATACGCAAGAAAGAGACCAAATTACAAAATCCCGTTCTATTAGAGATTTAGAGAATGACAGGTAAACCCAATGGGAGCATAATGTTTCAAAACGAACATAGCATTGCAGGCGATCCCGAATAAAACTTATAATAACAATGTGTTAGAAATGTTTCAAAATGGAACTTAAATCTGGATACTGGAATTAGTGTAGATTAGAAGTGAAGTAGGTAAGTGATCACTAGGTCCGAAGCATGACTTCAGGGTTACGAAAGCCCATATTTTTTAAGTTTTCTCCAAAGAGTGGTTCGAGGAAGATCTAATATTTTTGCGGTCTTACCAAGATTGTGGTCGGTAAATTTTAGTACTCGTTTTATATAATCTCTTTCCTGCTCCTCGAACGTGAGCCACTTGCCATACTGGGTAATCGAATACTCCCTCAAATCCGGAGGAAGGTCATGCAATGTCAGAGATTCTCCCTCGGCCAGAGCAACAGCTCGTTCAACTATATTTTCGAGTTCTCTAACATTTCCGGGATAGGTATATGAGAGAAGAACCTGGAGAGCAACCTGCTCTACCTTGGTTATTTTTTTTGAGAATTTTGTGGAATATTTTTGGGTAAAAAAATCGATTAGTAACTGTAAATCCTCTTTTCGGTCCATGAGACTTGGGAGATTTATTTGGACAACGTTTAGCCTGAAATAGAGATCTTCCCGGAACCTTTTTTCCTGGATCGCTTTTTTGAGGTCTTTGTTGGTAGCTGCTATAAAACGTACATCAAGCTCCAACGGTTTGTTCGCCCCCACTCTGATTATCTGTCTCTCCTGGATTACGCGTAAAAGTTTTCCCTGCATGGAAAGTGGCATATCAGCTATTTCATCCATAAAAACCGTTCCACCAGAGGCAGTTTCCAGAATACCTATCTTGGTAGCCGTTGCCCCGGTGAACGCTCCCCGCTGATACCCGAAAAGTTCGCTGGCGATTAACTCCTCTGTAAATCCTCCGCAATTAAAAGCGACAAAGGGTCTGTCCTTACGGCGACTTTGGCGATGAATTGACCTGGCTACCAGTTCCTTGCCCGTACCACTTTCACCCTGTATCAACACATTACAATCCAGAGGAGCTACCTTTTCGATAAGCCTGAAAACCTGTTTCATCAATGCGCTGACTCCGATCATCGCGCCCCATCCATCGACCGGACTGAGAACGGTTTTCAACGCACGATTTTCATCCAAAAGGCGTTTACGATCATGAACTTTAGCGGCAATACCCCTTATTTCATCAAATTTTAGAGGTTTTGCCATATAATAAAAAGCCCCCTGTCTAACACAGTCAATCACTGAATCAATGGAAGAATATCCGGTTATAAGCACTATTTCCATTTCTGGAAACCTTGGTTTGGCCGCTTTTAATACCTCCAGACCGCTTAATCCTGGTAAAGACATGTCCAAAAACGCCAAATCAACAGGCGAATGTTCCAAAGCATTGAGGAATTCTTCTCCAGATCCATATGTTTCAACAGTATACCCTTCTTTGGCCAAAGCCTTTTGAAGACGGACACGGACAATTTCCTCATCATCGATTACAGCAATACGCATTTGGTGGCTGGCCTCACATGCAAAAATTTTTATCCCTTTGAGCGGGCAGCGTAACTATAAAAGTCGCTCCATGGCCTTTTTGGCTATGAGCCTCAATCGTTCCCCCATGTTTTTGAACGATCCCATAAGTAACTGAAAGACCTAAACCAGTCCCTTTACCTACCTCTTTAGTTGTGAAGAACGGATCAAAAATATGGTGTATATCCTTAGAATCAATGCCTTCTCCGGTATCAGAAACGGAGATTTTTACAAATTTGCCGTTTTCAACCGCCTCCCCGATCACTATCAGTTTGCCACCATCGCGCATAGCCTGTATTGAGTTAATGAACAGATTCAGAAATACCTGCTGGAGGCTCTTGTAATCACCACAAACATTCGGCAGGTCAGAGGGAATTTCTATTTTTTCTTCGACCCCGGATAACAATAGCTGATTTTTGACCAACTTCAGAGTGTCCACGATCACTGAATAAATAGATGTGGATATCATTTCCGGTTTTTCAGACCGTGAAAAGTCCAGTAGATTCCTGATAATCTCAGACGCTCGCTCCGACTGTGCGATAATGTCCTGGATCATTCCAAGGACTTCCTGGTGGTCAATAGTTCCAAAATCCTCTTTAAGGGCTTCTGCTGTAAGAACAATGTTGTTCACCGGATTGTTCAATTCATGGGCAATGCCCGAGGTAAAAGTTCCAATTGCAGAAATTTTTCTGGCCTGTACGAGCTGTTCCTGACGTTCTTCAAGTTCGTTGATCATTCTGTTGAAGGCCTTGAAAAGCGGAGCAAATTCTTCCGCATGATTTTGGTCTTCCGGGATTGGTGTGAAATCGCCCTGAGCTATTTTCCCTATGGCTTGCTGCATACGGACGAGGGGTGACGTAATTAGCCTCGATATGTAAAAGGCTATGCTTATCCCTATGACGACAAAAAATCCCATAGCGGCTGCAAATAAATAAAGGGCGCGATGAAAAAGATGGTCTATTCTGTCGCGTTCCTCCTTAGCCCAAGCCCCTGCAACGTCGAGTAATGACTGGGCTATGATTCTTAAGGACTCTTCCTCCAGAGAGAAATCGATTTGCTCGATCGGTTTATCCGCTTTCGAGATGCTCGATTTTAGCTCGGTCAATGTTTCCTTGTAACAGAGGAGCGTCTGGTAAAATACAGGTTCTTTCTTGTTTTTGTTAAGGTTTAAGATGGCTGGCTCATGCTTAAGGTAAAGGGCTTCTACTCTATCAACATGAATTAGCGCCTCATTAAGGCTAGCCGGATGTTTATAAAGGAAAAAGTTCTTCTCAAAACGCCGAACTTCGAGAAGATTGTTTACAAGGTCGTCGGCCATTTCCACTAAACGCAAGCTATTGCCAATTTCAGTTTGTGATTGAAAACTAAAAATTGCGAACAGCAATAATGATAAAAGACAGAAGACAAAGGCTAAAATAATTTTACGGCGGATCTTGAAGCTGGCCTTTTTCATGCCATGACCTTTTCAATGAACCTGTGGGCCCCTTTTGAAATACAAACAGGACTTAACGCTTCTTTTATTGGAATTATTAGATGCTAACAGAAAGCTGGCAATGAATCAATGTTTTGAATATGATTTGTCCGGTGGAAGTACGACGGTAAGAGCGTAGAATTAAAGTTTGAATTTTTATGCAGTTTGGTAATCAAATCCTGATCAAATATAAAAAGCCCCTCGTCAGAAATCAGGGGGCTTTTCCCAATTATTGATCATTATAACATTTGCTTGATGGAATCTAGAGACCGCCATTTCTTTCTTCCCTCGACCCACGGAGCATTTGCTTCAGTCGGATTCAAAGCCTCCGGAAGTGATTCCAGCGCCTTGCAGCAAAATCCACGTCTAGCAAGGAGTTCCTTGACAGCAATCAACACCCCCTCACCGGCCATGAGTCCTTTCCTGCTCGAATCGGCGGTAAAATGACAGAAACGCCTGGTATAGTAGTTGAATGGGCCTAAAAGACTGAATAATGTTACAAAAGCTAAAGCTTTCCAGGAAATAAAAGCATTTGTATCAAACCCGCTATCAGAAATCCTCTGCGCCATGTTAATCAGTTCAATCAGAGAATCTATAATAGAATCCATACCATGAAATCCTTTCTTCCTATTTTCGTTCTATTCCTATGCCATAAAGACCACAATTCAGAAAGAAGGTTCCCATTAATTTTTGAATCTATTTGCTATGCAGGTTTATATTGTGATATCTGATACTTAGTTTAATCTCGGCTCGACCTTAGTTCTGTCGCACTGTATTTTTTATCATTCCGCTGATGATGTACGATCGAGGATCTCACGAATTTGTGTCAGGATTTCATTTGAGTTATAGGGCTTTCTTATAAACCCTTTGGCGCCAATCTGCACGACGGATTTAGCGGTTTCATTGACCGAGTAACCACTGCAAATAAGTGTGTTGACGTCCGGATCAATTTTTAGAAGTTCCTCAAGACATTCTTTGCCGCCCATTTCCGGCATGATAAGATCCAAAACTACTAGGGCTATGCTGTCTTTTTTTCTTTCGAATATCGCCAGAGCTTCCCGGGCGTTGCCTACCGTGATTACCTGATACCCTGCTTCGCGCAATAATTCTTGAGCAACCGCACGGACGCTTTCCTCATCATCCACTAGTAGAATCGTTTCAGAACCGCCTTGAGCCACGATCGGCGCATCAGACTGCTCTGGAGTTGTTGATGAAACAAGGGAAGGGAAATAAATCTTGAAGGTTGTCCCTGTTCCGGGCTCACTGTAGCATGTTATATGGCCGTGATGCTGTTTAACGATACCGTAAACCATAGCAAGGCCCAATCCCGTCCCTTTCCCGGAACCCTTAGTGGTATAGAATGGTTCAAAAATACGTTCCAAAGTCTTCCTGTTCATCCCATGACCAGTATCGGAAACCGATAGCAGCACGTGTGGTCCAGGAGCAGCTTCAATGTGACTGGCACAATACACCTGGTCGAGAATTATGTTCTCTGTTTCAACTACGAACCGCCCACCATCAGGCATCGCGTCTCTCGCGTTCACGGCCAGATTCATGATTATTTGTTCTACTTGCGAACTATCAGCATTGATAAGGTTTAAATTTTCCTGGAGGTCAAGTTCAATTTCGATCATTTTAGGAATTGTATGATCGAGTAATTTTTTGATATGCCTGATTTCGTCGTTAAGATTTAGTGGCTTGGGAGTTGTTTCTGATCTCCTGCTAAACGTAAGCAATCTCTTTACAAGGTCAGCTCCATTTAAGGCAACCCGGTTAATTGATTTTATATTCTGTTTGAATTTATCTGATAGATTTCGGTCCATCAGAATCAATTCCGAGTAGCCGATTACAACCTGGAGCAGGTTGTTGAAATCATGCGCTACTCCACCAGCCAATGTTCCTATCGCTTCCATCTTTTGAGCCTGCATGAGTTGCGCCCTGAGACTCTTGTTTTCGGTCACATCCATCATGAACGCAAGGATCGCCGGCTTTTCTTCGTAATCTATTTTCTTTGGCCATAGTACTATGTCAAAAAGCCCGCCGTTATTCTTTATCCCTTCCATTTGGTATGACGGCCGAGTAGGCTTTCCGCTCATGAACCTGTTATATCTTTCAATGAATAACCTCTGGTGCCCTGGAGCAACAAATTCTGTTATGGGCCTCCCTACTATTTCGCCGGGATGTTGGCAATCGAACATCGTTACTAGTGTAGGATTTGCGTAAGCATATTTTCCTTTTTGAAATATCGCGATACCTATTGGCGCCTGCTCAATGAGGACTCGGGTCTTCTTCTCCGAATCTCTAAGTTGCTCTTCGTATCTTCGTCTCTCTGTGATATCAGTTGCCGTGGCCAAACTTCCCTGAAAAGTCCCGTCTTCGGCCCATATTGATTTAGATGATACCTGGGTATACAGCTTTTCACCGGTTCTGGTTGTCCACTCAAGCTCATAAGATAGGGAATCGCTTGTTTTTCTCTCAGAGAGCCTCTCAAGTATTATACGCCTGCTATCCCCCTGCAAAAATTCCTCAATTTTTCGTCCAATGAGTTCATGCTGTTCATAACCAACCATTTTACAGGCCTGTTTGTTTACGAATGCAATTTTGCCATTCTCATCGATCAATCCTAAGCCCTCAGTCATTGTGTCAACAAGATTTCTGTACCGCTCTTCGCTCTCAAGGAGCTTTTTTTCTTGGCGCTTCCTTTCCGAAATGTCTGTGACTACCGCCACTATTAAATTTTCCTGCGACTCGGCTCTGGCTAACCGGGAAATCCTTATGACTGCGTCA
>JBMFSZ010000190.1:0-6941 GCA_049967315.1 Desulfomonilaceae bacterium | reverse complement strand
AATGGGATGCTACGGTCATAGGTCCGGCCGGTCCATGTCAAGGTAAGGTTTCCAAGGTGATCGCCCTCGTATAGAAGTTTAACGAGGGTCAGATTGTCTATCCTGTTTTCCGGAGGATCGTCAAAAGGCCTGTAACCAAAGGGATCCTGCGAAATATCCCTGATGTCTCTGCGCTGCCATCTGTCCAAAGGGATCGGGTTGTAATCGGCCACGCGCTCGTCAGTCATTAAATGGCTTATATCCAGCGTCAGTTTTGGGCTTATTTTCCAATTTAGATCTCCATAAGCATTTACCAGGGACCAGGGACCAGGTCTCGATGTGGGCTCCGCGTAACCATTGTCCCCGTAATATGTTCGCCAACCGGGTAATTCATAATACCTTCCCATGAACAATCCTAGCGCTACCGGACCTTTAACTACGTTTGACGCCGCCCATTCCCTGTTCTGTCCCCATGAACCGCCTTCAATCCCAAAATAAGTCCCCGGGTTTAATCGAGGTTTCTTCAGAATTACATTTAGCGCACCTCCAATAGCTTTGTCTCCGTACTGGATTGTTCCATCACCTCTCAAAACTTCAACACGATCAATAAGCTCCGGAAACACAAAATTGGTGTTTGCTTCCTGTCTAGGCATATTCAGACTTGTGCCATCTACCAATAAGGAAGTGCGATTAACTGATTCATTTGTAAAACCACGTATCGCTATGGGAGCGTCAAATACATTTCCAGCAAAACCACTCATGGAAAACACACCGGGCTGCCCCTGAACAATGTCTGGAAGACCATAATTACCGAGAGCGGAAACACCTTTGTTTTCGATCACGCTTATAGCCGAGGGAACTGTTGCAAGATTCTGTGTGCGACCCGATTCTGAAACAACCTCGGACCGCGTAGGAGCATAATCGGAAAATGATTGGCCAGATGGTATTGGCTCCCCATATCCGAAACCTTCTTCTGATCTCGCTGCCCTGGCTGAGCCGCCCGAGGTCGGCGCCTGAACCTGAACACTGGGCAATTGCTCCGAAGGCACCGGAGCGGCATCTTGCGCGAAGCCCTGACCGTGCGACAATAACCCCAGACATAAACACAACAGCATCATTAATGCCCATGGGCCGAATTTATATTGGATTCTCATCGATAGTTTCTCCATTATGGTGAGCCCCGTGAAAAATTATGGCCTTACCTGACCGCATGAGTAGGGACCGTTAGGGGTATCCCGAAAGAGGTCCCCAAACCAACGGTCGTCCCGGACTATGGCCCCGGGAATATTGACAATTCCTTGCAAGAGATTATTGGGCTCTACGGGAGGTAATCTGTGCTCGCTGACTAACTGAGGTGGCAACTGAGGACCGCACCCAAAGGTTGCAGCCTGACGAGGCAGTGGGGCTACAACCGGACCCGGTGGAGCGCAAGCAGCCGGCTGAAACTCACATGCTGAGATGGGAGGACATGTACAGACCCGTGACTGTACAGGATTCCCACGGCAAGGATATGGAACTCCAGCACACGCTGGTGCGCATGGTTTTGATCGATTTACCGGTATAACCGCCTCTATCGCCTTGAACGGCAACTGAATCGTAGCCTTGAGCAGTCCGACAGCATTGATCACAATGCTTCTGACAGGCCCTTCTTCCCGGTAAGTTAACGGGACTAGCCGCGGGCTGCATGGCGCAACTTCAACAGGGGCCGGAACTTGCCGATATTGCGCCGGAAAATTTTGACAGGAACCGGGTTCAGCCGGGCTTCGTGGCGAAAGGACTGGAGCGCAACATGACTGCGGATAAGGTTGACAGCCCTGTGGTAGATCGCCCGCCAAGGATTCCGCGAGGCAGCAGACAAACGAGAGAAACAACATACCTGTGATCAAACTTATGTGTGAACTGGACATTTAGACCTCCAAATCAGAAAATAAGATCTGCTTAAAGCTAACATGTTGATATACCTGTAGGTTTTATCTAGCCCCTCGAAAAACAGTTCTTCTGTGCCGGGATCAAGAATGATATGAAGATCAGTCCATAAACCCGAGCTAACATTAGGCTTGACTTGATTAGGTTGAGGTAGGAAAATAATGGGAAAGGGAAAGGCATACCATTCCCCACCAGCCTTGGGTTCCGTGGCAGCGGAACTCGAGGCGCCCAACCTCATCCTTTCGTCAAATAAAAAAGCCCTTACACCGGAGCGGAGCGAGGGCTTGACGTAATTCTACGTCCCCTTTCCTGCCCGCGCAGGTTTTTTTAGGGTCCAGAAAATACCCAGGTATTCTGGCTTCCGATTCAACCTACTTGCCGCGCCTTCCCGGAAAACTTTCCAGTGGTTTATATGCGGGTTTCGTCCTCGGTCACAGATGCGGGGCAGCAACGGATTCTAACCGTTTTCCCCGAGGCATTTCTGTTAATTTCCTGATTTATACTATACAGCCATTACTCTAAATCTTTGATTTTGTGGATGTCAACATTTTTTTAAGAGTAACACGGCACGACCACCTTCACAGCACTGTACGTGAACCAAACTATAACTCTCCCGGACTATCCGGTGTAAATGGCATTCTAAATTGTTCAATCGTACGGTTACCGCTGCCTTACAATTTGTACCACAACTTTTCCGGAGCTAAGGCATGATCCATAACTCAATTCATTGTCTGAAGAAGAATCACGACATCTTTCAGTTGCTGAGCCTCTCCAGAGGCTGAGACTGTTTTCCAGCAGAAGGAACGACGTGATGGTGTGGGATTCCACGTATCATAGGTGGCGACAAAAATACCCCATTCTCATGACCCGGCGAGCTATAGTGAGATTTGCCTTCTTGCAAAGATAAACCGTTAATAAGCGCATCGAGAGCAGCGCGCACCGGTTCCGACGCGAAACTTTCAGGCGTGAATGATATCAATGTGTCGATTTTGTGTCCTGCCACTCTGTTGCACTCGTTCCGGCACATCTCAAGGAAGGATTGAAGATCGCATACCAGTCCCGCGTCGTGAGCCGCGCCGATTGCGAACGCAGATTCGATGAAACCAGCATGAACTGGATCTAGAAGCAATCGCTGCAGATTTCGGTAAATCCGAGCACTCTCCTCATGTGAGAATTTACCGCATTGGCTGACCAAGGCTCGCAGATCGATCTTGCGGTCCGCTATCCGCTGAAACACGCTGCGGCTTGGCACAACGCCGTTCTGCAAGGAGATACTCTCCTTCACAGCTTGATAGACGGCCTTGGAGATAAGCTCACCCATTTTGCAGTGCCCACCGGCGCATTCGATGGTCGGCCCGCGGCCTTCCACAACCATTACTTCATCAGTGCCCGTCCCCGTAGCCTGATAGCGAGGGGAATATATGCTGTGAATGTCAAGATCCTGGAGGGCGGCGGACTTTGCCTCAGTAGCACATATGATGGCTCTGGTGAGAGCCCTGGCTGTAAACCGCATATTCGTGAGGATGACGATATTGATAGTGCCAGCATCATAGCTGACTCCTTCGTCGACTCCCGCCCGCATAGCATTGCCCTTCACGCCGGCAGTGACCAGTGCAAAGACCTTCATGTCCTTGTACTCTGTCTTGCCAACGGCGAGGCTGTCCATTCGTGCGCCGGTGTACAGAAACGAAGATTTTGATGGATCGCGTCCAACGACCCTACAAACTTCCCCTTTCAAATCTTCCATACTGACTCGATCAGATCTTTTCCACAGCGGCGGCGACGAGTAGTGATTACCTGCAGTGGTAACGCCTGTGACGATTCCTTGGAGTGAGTTTAAACAGACCATGGGCTCTACGAAATCAATGCAAAGGGTCTGTGTTGGAAAGTCGTTGAGAGTGCCTTCTATCACTTGAGCGGCTTTCACGTATGGAAGATTGATAGCCAACGACCGTGACTTCAGAGCGCGGTCCGGGGAGATTTTTGTTTCTTCTCCGATCAGCTCTTCTGCGTAAATAACTCCGGCCAGCCACTGTACAAAATCGCCCATGTGTACCGACGCCCGACACGTAAGCGAACAGGGGAAGCACTCTATGTGGCCTTTTCTCAAAGCTTCGACATCCTTCCAGTCCGGTTTGTCGAAAAACTCCTTGGCAAGGCTCCTATCGTCTCCACAGTAATAGACAACCTGAGGATCAAACTTAACCCATTCTTTTTCTGTTACAGGCACAGCCTGGACCGACTTTCCAAGCGAAGGAGGTATACCACCCGCACACCGGATGAACTCATTCTGAAAGGATTCATCGCCGGGGGTCATGATCGTGTCGCACCCCATGACGCGCATGACGCGTTTCCGTTTTTCGTTGGGGATCTTGGCCACTTTACGGCAAACGAGATCGAGTTGAGCTCGGATACGACAAATCAATGCGGCCGCTACATCTCTCCTACCGCTAATTTGTCCCATGAGTTCCAACATTCTGAAGCCTTCGTCCATAGTGAGCGTGTCGACGTAGACCAAAGGGATTCCGGAATTTCCAAACCTTTTTTCTATGCTACGGTGCAAACTAGAGAGGAGGATCATATCAGGCCGAAGCTTCTCGATAACTTCTGGGGATGGCTCGAAAAAGCTTCCCACTATGGCCTTTTCGTTCATCGCGCGGGGACAGGAGTCCTGCAATGTGAGGCCAGCGACTAGGTCTCCCGCTCCCAAGGCAAACAGGGCGTCAGTTGCAGAAGGAACTAACGAGACCACGCGCTTTGGGGTTTCCATGAGCTGTACGGCCCGGCCTCTCATATCGACGACGGTAATCGAGTTCGAAAAACCGAATGCACAGATACTTTCAGCTAGGAAAATGATCATGAGGAGAATCGGTAGTCGGCGTGATAAAAGAGAACGAGTCCTATGCATAAAAATCCTCCAATTCATTGAGTGCACAGATTCAACGAAAAGCCCGCTGAACGCTACGTTACGCCTCAGCGGATACAGGAGACCTACCTTTTTTTGAAATTTGTGGCACAACCCAAAAGTCAAATAACTCAGAATTCAACACCTCGCTGAGCTTTGACGCCGTTATCGAACGGATGTTTCACATTATTCATCTCCGTGACAAGATTTGCTAATTCCATAAGAGCGTTGGACGCGTCTCGGCCAGTGACTACAATATGGACACTAGATGGTCTATTTTTTAGACAATTCAGAATGTCGTCTTCTGGAACCATCCCGTACTTGACCAGATAGGTCAGTTCGTCAAGTACAACCATTCGGAACTTTTGGGACAAAACAACCTCTTTGGCAAAATCCCATGCGTCTCGCGCAAATTTGATGTCCTCTTGTACATTTTCTGACTTCCAGGTGAATCCTTTCCCAAGGGCATGTATTTCCAGAAGCCCAGAAAATCGCTTGGCGGCTTCCAGTTCACCGTATTTCCAGGAACCTTTCAGGAACTGAATTACACAAACCGGAAAACCGTGGCCAAGCGCCCTAAAAACCTGACCCAACGCAGCCGTAGTCTTACCTTTACCCAGCCCCGTGTTGACAATCAACAGACTGCGACTCATAAAACAATCTCCATGACTACGGAATTCTTTATCTTGAGAGTTATGTATCATGTGTTTGCCAGAGTTGAATTAATATTCACCCTAATCGTCACGATATAAAAATCCACAATCCAAAAATCAAAATCCAACTCTAAAGAACTTGCAGAACACGTCGTTAATCCAGCCCTTGTTTCAGTCCCAGACTTTTGCGGGGACTCAAGGTAAAAAGCGCGGACTATGGACGCTAGTTTGATGATTCTGTAAGCTGTTTACACGGCACATGACAATCCGCTCAGAATCACTAGCGTACCCATAATCCCGCTAAGTCAACTACCGGATCGAGGCAGGGCAAAGTTCACCTTCTCATCCCCAAATCCGAAAAGGAGTTCCAAGGAATTGAAAGTTTCCCGACCCTGAATCGTAGGTAACATTCATAAGTACTACCTGGTGCATCCCTTTGGCGATCAGTTTCCACCACCCATCAACGACGTCTTCTTGAGTAGTAGCGACAAAAACGGTTGTAACTCCCAAAGACTGGGTGACTTCAATCAAATCCTCCTCTCTTTGAAGAGGGACATCCTCTTTGCCTTCGGTGACATAAAGAACCATTCCTTTTTTCATTGCACAACTCCCACGAACAAGTTTATACGGAAGCGTAAAGCTCCCGAACAGTCACAAGGGTGATAATTGCGGTGAGGAGTCGTTTGCCGCCAGAACGAAAAAATCCTTAAAGCCTTTGGCCCTAAGGATTGCACCCTGATTTGCTTGGTCCTTCGGCGGTGGACTCGGTATAAACCCGTACCTATCAACCATTAGTCATCAGGCAGGTCTTCTGGCTCACGGATCATCCTACTTTCCGCACCTTCCCGTTTCCAACAGGAAACAGTGGTTTCAGCGAATTTCGTCCCCGTTCACAGCGGCGGGACCGTTCCCGATTTTCACGGGATTCCCTATTAAACCATTCGGTACCTGACACTTTTGCGTGATCGTGTCGTTTAGGTACACCAGTTCCCAACTGTTGTCAATCAGTTTGTCCGGATTAGGATCTTAACGGAACAGAGGTGGGCGCTGCCCATACGAATCACATTTCACTTTTTTTGCCAACGCTTTAGGGTATTTTTGTTAATGGGGAATAAATGTAACATTTATCGACAACACGATGTTAATGGCTTGAAATATTTCCCCTGAAACAGCAGACCCTGTTTTCCCAAGGGCACAGAGTGAGACGTGCATACCGCATCTTGTCAGATATTCGTTGAGCTTTTGGTCGTGGAAAGATCGACAAACGCTGGCAAATGATAGCAAGGCCTAGAGCGCAAACACAGGAAGTGGCCTGAACGAACCCGATTGGGTTTGAGGGGGATATGAGATTCCGAGTATCCAACGATCAGCCAATCAAGGGACAGAAACTGCGAACTGGAGAGCCATTGTCTTTTTTAGCGCTAACACGGCACAACAACCGGAAATTTCAATGCTAAATCAAACTGATAAGCTCCAGC
>JBMFSZ010000189.1:0-6970 GCA_049967315.1 Desulfomonilaceae bacterium | reverse complement strand
CCTTGGTTACACGTTCGAGTCGCTTCTCCACAATAGAAAGATCAGATAAAATCATATCTTCTTCTATAGTCTTATAATCTGAAAGTGGAGAAGGCTTTCCTGCTGATAATGAATCGAAGTAACGAATGCAGATAACAAGAGCGTCAAGAGGACGAATTATTGATAAAAATTTGTCTCCGAGAGTATGCCCCTGTTTACCCTCACCAGACATGCCAGCAATATCCATGTACTCCACGTGGACTGGCGTGGTCTTTTTCGGTTTGTGATATTTGACGAGGAAATCAACTCGAGGGTCAGATACTTTGACGACACCTAAACCGGGGTCTTGCCGATTCTTCTGGTCACCACTACTGAGTCCCCCTGTAAGCGCCCTAAAGAGCACGCTTTTCCCCGCTCCAGGCAAGCCGATTATTCCTAGCTTCAATGGACAGCTACCCTCTAAAAATCAATATCAAGCACACTATTTGGGGACTTGAGTAAAACGAATATAAAGGCGAACGTTCCTACTATCGACCTTGGTCGGGGCTGGGGATTCTGTTCCCAGCGAACGCGCTCCTACTTCAATAGCTCCGTGGTTGACCAAAGCTGACGTCAGATCACCGTATCGGCTTGAAGGTATTATTACGCCAACCAAGGCCTCCCCAAAAGCGTCTCTGAATCTTTCATCAACCAATCTACCCTGAAGATCTGGAAGGATATTCTTGAGAGTCTCCACGGCCAAGTCAACTTGAGGACTTTCTACAGTCAGGTTGTCCGCGCCAATCTGATCCGCTACGGTTGGAAAATGCCAGGACACCGATGAAGATCGACCAGGGCCCTCGTAAGGAACAAGAGGGTGGGACAACATTGAGGCTTGGGGTGAAAATGGCGCTGAGGCTACCATTCTCGAATCAACGTGTTGCGGGGTTTGGTCTGCAGAAGCAACGACGTTTTGCGAATTACCATTCGACGACAAATTGTTTTTCTCTTTGAGGGAAAAATCAGTTGGGCTGTAATTATAAACAAGGAATGCGCACATAGTAACGAAGGCTAATGACACCGCGCTGACAGGAATTGGCACGATTGGCCCCGAAATGAACAGATTTTTGATTTGGAATATAAGAGATTGAAAAAGTGAGGTGTTTTTGTCGATTCTTAGGTTAAGTTGTTCCAGGAAATCATTTGGTGGAGCAACCTGCTCCAAATTCGCCAATGCATGAACAGTGACTCTATACCACTTAAAATCTTCCCGACACGCCTCGCAGGATTTTAAATGATCCTCAACCATCTTCTCGGTTTCCGTGTCAGAATCTCCCTCATAAACCGCTCCAAAATAGTCAGCAACCCTCTGGCAATCCATCATGACAGGACCTTCTTAAGTTTTTCTTTTACTACCATCCGCGCTCTATGCAGACGGGACTTAGTTGTTCCTTCCGGAAGATTTAATATGCGGGCTATCTCATCATAGGATAATCCCTCAATATCTCTCAGAATTACAATCTCCTTGTGGTCCGGCTCAAGCTCGTTTATCGCTTCGATAACGGCTTTGCGAATTTGATTTCCGGACAATAATTCTTCTGGATTGGCTGTCTGGTCTGGTAATGACCTATTGCCCGGGTCTCCTTCATCATCATTCTCAGACGACCCCTTATTCATAAAAAAACCACGGCGTTTTAGATACTTGAACCTGTTCTTGCCTCTGTTCGTAGCTATCTGAAACAACCATGTAGAAAATTTCGAATCACCTCTGAAACTTTTAAGGTTTTGATATGCCGCCGTAAAAATTTCCTGAGCAAGGTCATTTGCTTCCTCAGCGTCTCCTACGAAACGATAGGCGACACTAAAAACTTTTTTCTGATACTTTAGTACAAGATCATTAAAAGCTTCTCTATCACCTCCAGCGCAACGTCTTACAAGTTCTTCGTCCTCATCGTTGTTATCAAAAGAACTGCTTGTCATCGATACGCTTGCTAATGTCAGACAAATCAGGTTTAGAATTGTTTCAAGATTTAATGTCACGAGAAGATTTTTATCTCCACTCAATATATCCTTGAAAACTATGGTAATTCAGGATTTAAGTCAAGAATTAAGGACCCGTTCAAATTCTTGCCGTCTGTCCCCATTTAACAACTTGATTTCAGGGGAAACGCCATAGTCAATCACTCATGTCCATTGCTTATAGCTTGAATATCTTGGCGCAATCGAGTAAAAAAAATGGTTCGAAGCATGCAATTCGCCGATTGATGATTTGACTACGATCGCTCAATTATACAAATAGCATTTTGGAGGAAGGAATGAAACTATCCAGACGGGTAACGGAAACGGCGCCTTACCTGTTCCATTTGATTGACGAAAAGCGAAAAGCTGCGCAGGAAAAAGGGATTGATGTCATATCGTTAGCCATAGGGGATCCGGACATGCCCACTCCGGATTTTGTTTTGGACCTGATGAATGAGGAAATGAGAGCCCCTCGGAATCATCAATATCCTAGTTACAAAGGAGAACCCGATTTCTGTGAACTCGTGGCCAAGTGGTTTGGAAAGCGCTTCGGCGCCGAATTAGACCCTAGGAATGAAATAATGGCCACCATAGGTTCCAAGGACGCGGTATCTCACCTTCCATTTGTATTTATTGACCCCGGAGACACTGCGTTGGTTACTGATCCTGGGTATCCTGCTTATGAATCCGCCATAGGTTTTGCTGGCGGCTCGTCAATACGAATTCCTTTGCTCGAAGAGCGCCGTTTCATACCAGATCTTGATTCTATTCCCGGAGAAGTAGCAGACAAAGCAAAATTCATATTCATCAATTATCCCAATAACCCAACAGCGGCAGTCGCAGATGAGTCATTTTTTAAAGACCTGGTGTCCTTTGCAACCAAGCATGATCTTGTCATACTTGCTGACAACGCTTATTCTGAGGTGTACTTTGAACCACAGGACAAACCGATAAGCATAATGCAGATCCCTGGAGCAAAAGATATTTCTATCGAACTACATTCCTTCTCCAAGACATTCAATATGACAGGTTGGCGAATCGGTTTCGTCGTGGGCTCAAAGACCTTGATAGACTCGTTCCTCACCCTCAAATCAAATTTTGATTCTGGAGTCTTTATGGCGATACAGCGTGCTGCCGCAAGAGCATTGGGGCATCCAGACGCGCCATTATTTAACGAACAGAGGACTCGATTGTTCAAAAAAAGACGGGATATGATCGCAAGCGCTCTCCATCGGCTTGGTTTTAAATTCGACCTTCCTAGGGCAAGTTATTATTTCTGGGTTAGGATACCTGACATGTATTCTTCTTCGGTCGAATTTTGCGCTGACTTGCTTGAAAAACAAGGACTCGTATTTACCCCAGGCGTTGGTTACGGACCTAGCGGAGAAGCTTTTTTCCGGATTTCCATGACTGCTCCTGATGAAAATATAGAGAAAGCCATGGATCGCCTGAGTAGTTTTGTAAAGGAATTATAATGAAAGCCACCCTGGTTCTGGCCGATGGCGAGTCTTTCATGGGGTCCGCCATGGGGGCCACCGGTGAAAAAATAGGGGAAGTCGTATTCAATACGGCAATTACTGGATATCAGGAAGTTTTGACCGATCCCTCGTATCGGGGCCAAATCGTTACCATGACATACCCTCACATAGGTAATACTGGGGTGAATTTTGAAGACAACGAATCCAGTACGCCGTTTCTAGCTGGTTTTGTTGTGAAGGAATACTGCGAAAACCCGAGTAACTGGAGAAAAAACGAAGATCTCGACACTTTTTTGAAAAGGTTCAACATAATAGGTATTCAAGGGATCGACACCAGACGGCTTACTAGAAATTTGCGAGAAACTGGCGCCAAGAAGGGCATAATTTCTACAGAAGATCACGATACTGAAAGTCTGCTTAAAAAGGTAAGAAGCTATCCGGATATCGAAGGACTGGACCTTGTCAAAGAAGTCACTTGCGCAAAACCTTATGATTGGGAACAGGGGACTTGGCGGTGGAACGCTCGCTCCGTTACTTCCCAGAACAGGTTCAAGGTGGCGGCTCTGGATTGTGGGATCAAACAGAATATTTTACGGCTTCTTGTAGACTCAGGCGCTCATGTAAGGGTTTTTCCCGCTTTTTCAACTTCTGACCAAATTCTGGCATACAACCCTGATGGGATCTTCCTGTCAAACGGTCCTGGTGACCCGGAAGGTGTCCCTTACGTTGTCGAAACAGTTCGAAACCTTATAGGTAAGAAGCCAATATTCGGAATATGTTTGGGACATCAGATAATCGGCCTAGCGCTGAGGGGTAGGGTCTATAAACTGGCTTTTGGCCATCACGGGGCGAATCATCCGGTTAGAAGACTGGACACGGGTCAAGTAGAAATAACCTCACAAAATCACAACTTCGCCGTAGACCCAGAAACCGTGTCATCAGAATGCGTGGTGACACATACTAACCTGAACGACCATACCAACGAGGGGATGGTTCACAGGAAATATCCGCTCTTCTCGATACAGTATCATCCTGAGGCTTCTCCAGGCCCACATGATTCCCGGTACCTTTTCGAGCGCTTCCGAAAGATGATCATGGATTTCTGATTAAAATCGTAACCGCAACTTCGTATCCAACAATACGCAAGTTATGCGGGTTGCGGTTACGACAGCAAGCTCTCCATTAAGTTGCTATCTGGCTTCGGAAGTAATATCCTGATAATTCTGTGGTCCAAGGTTTAATGGCATGTATTTCACTTTGTTACCTTTAAAATCTAGCTTTTTCAGATCAACTTTTGTTACATCCAGGTTGTCGTAAGTTTTCTGATACATCACCCTGTTCTTCAAATCCTTGAATGAAGCAAATTGTGTGGTCTCCGCTGATGTGATTTTCCCACTTTTCGATTTTTCCACTACCAAACCCCTCGATATATCGAAAGAATTCACAATATGCTGGGCTAGATTTAGCGTCTTTTCAATGTTTGATTGCCTGATAACTGATTTCAATGTTAAAGCCAATCTCACAAAACGACTAGGGGGAGTCATATCGCCTGGAACCCCAAACATACCGGCCCCATGCCCGGTAGCAATAAGACCTGTTGAATCCATGACTCCGTGTTTGTGATTCGCGTTGTCCATTCCTACAAATTGCCTCAGGTTAGTCATTTGCCAGGGGAAATTGGGAGCGTTGGTCAGTATTCCTAACGGAGAGTCAAATATGTTCAGATTTCCTTTTTCAAATTCAAGCACGATTGTCTTTCCTGACGAGTCCGTCACCGCTACATGCAATGGTGGAACCATATCCAATTCCTTGACAACCGACCCGTAAATTATAACATTTCGAATTTCTTTCCTCAGTTCGTCAACATTTGAAAAATTCCCGAGGATCCACGGTCCCATCAATGTCAGATCCAGAGAGTTTGGCTCTTGACCAGGCTTGACTTCCTGATACGTGGTGTAGGGTTCATACCAAAGCGCTCCGATCGCCAAACCAGCTTCGTTCATACCATCGGCCACAGCCCCTTCAGGTCCAGCGCCATAGTACCCCACAAAACCATATTTCGTTTTCCACGATAACCCCGCTCTACCGTTAGGGGCCAAGCTTTTAAACAACATGTCACGTGGAACCACTACGATCTGCCATGGTAGCGGGACCCCAAACTCCATCGTCCGACCAACCACCGTTGAACCATCGCCGGCTCGCAGGGTGAACCACATGCAACTTTGGACTTCTCCAGCTAGCGTAATAAGCCCCAAAGTAATCAAACAAACGCGAAAAAAAATGTTTTGCCTGGTCATGACTTGCCCTCGTCTTTATGACTTTCTTCATATATCTAACCCGCGCTTATCGCGATTTACCAAGACCGCTGTTTCAAAAAAAGCAGTAGCTCAAATGGTGAAACCTGTATAGCCGTTTCGGAAACTATTTTTATTTAAACTGGAATAGCTGCTTCCAGTCATTTTTTATGCTGATGATGTGCCATCCTCTAGATTTCGCTTCGTCATATAATTCTTGGGTAAATGTCCCAACTTCGGTCGAAGGTAGACCATTGGCCGGCCCGTAGGCGTATTCACGTTTGGAATCATCATGGAGCACCAGCATCATCAGCGCAGATTTCCCACCCCCCTGAGTATACTCAAGCATTTGTCGGTCACCAGTGGAATTACCGAAAGCGGCTTGAGGTCTGCGGCCTGTGAAGAGATAAATATTTTCCGGTTTACCGGAGAAATTATCGTTCAGTAGCAGTTTCGGTAATCGTATCAACAAACCAGTTCCGTCCTGGGAGTGGTTGAATTCGGTATTGACCGCTGATCCAATTACCTGTTCAGGAGGCATGCCATAAATTTCCGCAGAATAGGCACGAACAAAATCCTGTCCCGCACCTGTTACAATGTAAGTTTTGTAGCCATTGTTTCTAAAGTAACGCACCACTTCCAGCATTGGCTCATATACAAGATCTGTATATGGACGTTTCCAACGACAGTCCTTAGCCTTTGCGAGCCATTTTCTAACAGTATTTTTGAACTCGTCAGTAGTCATTCCTACATGTGTTGCAAAAACAATTTCTTCGAGATCTTTTTTGTTCAGCTTTCCCATGGCAGTCGTTTCATCGTGAAGGACTGCTTTGAATGGCATCTTCTCTTTCCATTCGGGATGTTTCGAAGCGCATTCCACAACTTGGTTGAATGCAAACATCACCTGTGCGTAGATCGGCTGTTCCACCCAAAGCGTGCCATCTTGGTCAAACGTAGCCAAACGATCGTTAGGAGGGACATAATCCTTGTTGGATCTATCAGTGGTAATTTTGACAAAATGGATAATCGCTTGTTTGGCAGATCCTTCGTTCCACGATGGAAGAGGATCCATTTGGGCATAGCATTGAACTACACACAGACAAATCATCCAGACAGCTGCCGCCAGTGCGGTGACACACATATTGCGGAATGGTTTCAACGGTTTTGTTGAAACTATCCTGTAGAGACTTTGGTCCATTTCTAATCCCCGGGAAACGCTCC
>JBMFSZ010000188.1:0-6982 GCA_049967315.1 Desulfomonilaceae bacterium | reverse complement strand
CGTCCATTTTCGCAAACTTGGAAGCCATATATTCCGGCAATTCGTTTTGAGGCGTAATAGGGTAACCGAAGTATGCTCTACAACCAGCTCTTATCGCCGCTTCCCCGAGCACATGGGTGCCGCGCATGAGAGTTTTACCTGACATTCTTAGTTCCTCTCAGTCAGTTTCGTCTTTCGACGTCTTCTTTTCCTCGCGATAAACCTCGATAGCCACGTCCGGACATGTAATCGCGCACATTGCGCACCCTGTACACTCTATCTTTTCGATGTCGTCGACATCTTCTTCGAGGAAAGTCGCAGGATAGTAGCCTTTGGTGTTCAACTTTGGAGAAATCTCGATTTTCTTTTTAGGGCAGACGGTAATGCATAAGCCACAGCCCTTGCAGCGTTCCCGATCAATATGAATACGGCCTTTCACGCTAGTTACTCCGGTTGAGAAAAGTAAAAATTCAGTTTAAATGTGGTTTTGATGCCTGTCAATAGAAAATACCATCACTCAATTAACCGTTCCAAGCGTATCTGTCCACCAGCTAGACACGCCCTAATCTCTTAACAGTAGCTCTACTCTTGCTTTTCTGTTAGGCCAGGATCGAGAGTTTTTATCCAGTATTCGAGGTCAGTTTTAAAGATTGGATCCCTGGTGAGGGTCGTGGACATACGAAACAAATCTATCGCAGGGCCTGTCAATCCGAGATCCAGTAATAAAGCACCGGTCATAATCACTGAAACAGCCCTTTCAGGAAAAAGTTCCAGAGAGGCTACGTATCTAACAGGCTTCTTTCGTGGGGTCACCTGCCGGACCACATCATCTGAATAAAAAGCGTACGCAAACGTGGGCGCAAGCTCAACCGCGCCATGCCAGTCGGCTATCGCTCTAAAGACGTGCCCACTGCGTGCAAACGCTGTGCCCCTGTTCACAAGGGCTTCATAAGTCCCAGGCTTTCTGGAGAGATAGGAACTAAAAAACCTCACAGCGAGTTCGTGATTCCCTGAATCGAGCGCATCTACTCCTTTAGAAAAATCGTCGGCCATTGCCGGGGCAAGCCACACAATTGACACAAAGGCCATCAGCGCCATAGTCTTAATGGTTTTTCTCGTTCCACATTCCAAGACGTTCACGTATTCTTCGCCCATGGTTCAAAAATAGTCTATTCTATTCGCCATCTAAAGACAACAGACCTCCTTAGGGCCATACCGTGACTTGCCTGTCAATCACCTGACATCATAATATCCCGATTTTAATTGACATATTTCTAACTAATATGGTATGGTTAGGAACCCTTAGATATAAAGGGCTGATGCAAGGTCGAAAGCCCGGCTGAAACTCACTTTAGATTTGGCGCCGGGCTTTCGTTTGTACGCCAATTCCCGAGGAGGTTTTTTGTCATGCCCGTATCAGAAAAAATCTCTGAATTCATGGAACGATCTTCATGGATCAGAAAAATGTTTGAACAGGGGGCCCTTCTAAAGAGTCAGCATGGACCCGAGAATGTTTTTGATTTCAGCCTCGGGAACCCCAATCTAGAGCCTTCAGATTCTGTTAAAAAGGCAATACTTGAAGCAGCGTCGAACAAATCTCCAGGTGTCCACGGCTATATGCCTAACGCAGGGCTTCCTGCTACACGTGCGGCTGTGGCACGTAAGATCATTAAAGAAGAAGGTTTCCAGATTGATGAAAAATCGATCGTCATGACAGTAGGGGCGGGTGGAGCGCTGAATGTCGCATTAAAGACTGTCCTTAATCCTGAAGACGAGATCATTATACCGAAGCCCTTTTTTGTCGAATATGTTTTCTATTGTGACAATCACGGGGGCAAAGCTGTGCTTGTTCCCACCAAGCCTGATTTTTCTCTGGACCTCGCCGCTATCGAAGCTGCAATCAATTCCAAGACAGCCGCTGTCCTTATAAATTCACCAAATAACCCTACAGGTAAGGTATATTCTCAAGCTGATCTCGATGGCCTAGCGACTTTGCTCCGCAAAAAAGGATCGCAGCTCGGTCGGACGATAACCCTTATATCCGATGAGCCATACAGAGGGATCACATACGATGGAGCAAAAGTCCCTAGTGTTCTGAAATCTTACGAAAACAGCATAGTTGTAACTTCGTTCTCCAAAGACCTGTCCCTGCCTGGCGAGAGGCTGGGCTACATCGCCATGAATCCGGCAATGGAAAATGCTCGGAAAACCTACGACGGGCTCGTGCTTTGTAACCGGATACTTGGGTTTGTCAACGCTCCAGCGCTTATACAAAGAGCGGTAGAAACGTGTCTTGAGGACATAGTTGATGTTGCCGTTTACAAACATCGTCGAGATCGATTATATGACGCTCTGACAAATTTCGGCTATGATCTTGTAAAGCCACAGGGTGCGTTTTACCTATTCCCGAAATCTCCGATCGAGGATGATGTGGCCTTCGTTAATGTTCTCCAGAAAAAGCTGATTCTCACGGTTCCAGGAACCGGCTTTGGTGGGCCAGGTTATTTCAGGATAGCATATTGTGTTTCCGATTCTACAATAGAAGGATCACTCAAAGGGTTCAAAGAGGCGATAGAGGAAGTAAAGGGCTGATTTTACGGACGCCTAAATCTAACTCTCATAAAAAAAGCGGGAAAATTCCCGCTTTTTCATTCCTAAAAGTGTTTTTTAACGCCGTTGAAGCTCATGAAGTTTCGTTCCAATTTCCAGGAGCGCTGCTTTTTGGGCAGCGACGACATCTTCGAGATCCTTTATCCTTCCCATGAGGGCCTGGACTTCTTTCGAGGCGTCAGCCGGCAAACCCTGCGCCTTTGCGGTAAGGGTCTTCTTCTCTGCTTCAACGCCACTCTTGATAGTGGATAAAGACTGCTCAAGTGGTTGAATTTTTTCCTTGAGTTCAGCCACTGCCGCATCCTTGACTTTAGGTAGGATCTTTTTCACAGCGGCGATAAGCTTGGAATTATTGTCCGCAAGTTCCTTACGAACTTCAGCCAACCCTCTGGAGAGCTCATCCACACGTTTACTCATGACCTCGATCTGTTTTTTCCCCGCCATGGAGTCCCGGGTCGCCGTTGTAATATCCTTGTTTCGCAAATCGAGCTTCTTTTTTAGATCTGTAATGGCTGCGTCTATTGCCTTGAGTCTATCCTTGACGGTCTCCCGTTCCTTCTGCGCTTCTTGAGCCCATTCCCTGAATTCGTCAAGTTTGCTATTCAACGGATCGACTTTTGTCTTAATTATCTGGGAAAACCGATCGTTCTGATCTTCGAGGCGTTGAATGTCTGCGCTGAAGTCTTTCGCAGGAGCAAATTTCGTTGAGAATTCCCGTAAATCTTTTTCCTGTTTCTGTATCTTCTTATCGAGTTCGGCTATCTTTGTTTTTAGTTCCGCGGTGTCATCGGTACAAGCGGAAAACAGAAAGCCTGCAGGAATAATTAATATTATTAATATCTTGCTGAGGATTCTCACGGGAACCTCCATGACCGGGGTTATTACATATCATGATATCAAATTCTATATAAAACGCAATGATGAATCGGTTAGTTCGCGTAGTTTATTAATTATGAATCGAGATTTGCCCCCAATAAGTTATTGAATCCTTCAAGAGGACATCCGGAACACCTCGGCTTTCTACCGCAGTATCTTGACCCCACCGCCACGAACTGAGCATGACAATCGTTGAAAAAAGCCACATCACGCTCCAAATTTGTTTCAAACAGTTCCCGAATCGAGTCGTAATCAGTCTTGGGGCCAACAATATTATGACGCTCGAGTACCCTCCTCGTATAAACATCAACCACGAATATCGGCTTGTTCGCAGCGTAGAGAATCATACTGTCTGCGGTCTCCCTACCTATTCCATTTATCGATAACAGCTCAAGTCTAAGGTCATGAACATCAGATTCAAACATTGCCTCAAGTGAACCATTGTAGCGCTCAACCAGGCACGAGACAAAATTCTTGAGACGCTGAGACTTAACGTTGAAATAGCCAGCCGGCCGGATAAGAGCAGCGAGTTCATCCACGGGCATCCCGTATAGCTGGAAGGCCTCAAGTCGTCCGGCATTTTTAAGATTGCCTATGGCCTTCTCTACGTTTTTCCATGATGTGTTCTGAGTGAGGATTGCCCCCACGCAAACTTCAAAGGAACTATTAGCGGGCCACCAGTTTCTATGCCCAAACCTCCCAAACAACCGCTGATACAGCTCTGTCAGTTTTTTACCAATCACACATATTTCTCCCAGTTGGCCATGGGCCGTCCTATGATTCACGGTTGAAAAAAACAACTCCTGAAATATCTTGTTACCCATTTTCCCAGGTTTTAGAAGCATTTTAATTTTACAATCAGCAATCGACGCCTAGTGATTGGTCTCTCGCCTCACTTGTGATAATAATTTAAATTGAGCTACGGTGGCAGTTCGTGGCCTTTAGGATATTCCCCTTAGGTTATGCTCAAGTGGCGCGTGATTATGGACAACACACCTGAATAAAGCATTGGGAGGCTTTTACAAAACGCGCATATAGTCGTTTCGTACGATCCTCAGGGACCAAGAGAGCGGACAGATAGTTCCGACGCCAAAAAAATCCCCTGGTTACGTGCCACAGACGTTGAAGTGAATTCCCTTGCTAGCGGCAGGGACAATGCCCTTATTTAGATTCGGACTCATCTAGCATCCTCCGGACACATCGATTCGAGAGGTTAGCATTTTTAATAGTCTTAATATTAGGAGTCGGAAATTTGCTTGATCTTCAAGTCTTGATACTGACGTTGATGCCTCTTTTGTCTGGTGTAACCCCCCAGGAATCACCTGGTCCTTCAGTCGCCACTAATCTTATAGGAATATCTGAGCCTCTAAATCGGGATTTTATATTGGGACGATGGAAAATGCTTGACCAGTTTTCCAAATGGGGTGTGACTGACAAGGAAAAGGCTCGTGTCTCGCAAATTAACCGGGGCCAGGCTTTTCTACAGATAAATAAGGATGGCACGTTCGAGATGAGCAATTTATTCCGGCCGTCAAAAGGCCGCTGGGAGCTAAGTGAAAAAGGCTTGCTCATCTACGATCCGGAAACAATGGAACTAGGAACACAAATCATCCCTATCAGAAAAAGAGACGACAACAGGATCTGGCTCTTATTACCCTTTTCTCATGGGTCCGTCGGTATCGGAATGGTGAGAGACAACACGGATCCAAAAATCAATGTAATACAAAAGTAGATGCCTGTGACAACTAACAGCTGGAACCAAATAATCCATAAGGCATATTTGCTCGGGCATGGGGGCAGTGGTGAACAACGAAATCTAAAAAAGTCGTCCTAAACTGCCTGAATCCGGGAAAAGTCGAGAAATTTTAGAGCCGCAGGGGCAATTACGAAGCATCATTTCATGTAGATGTTCAGTAAATTCTACGTGGCTCGCGGATGATTGGCTTTGAAGCGAGCGTCCTTCCTGATTATTCGTTCAACGATGCGACGGATTTCCGTGTTTTTTATTGAATTTATGTTACTGATGGATACTTCTATAGCTGTGGTGTCGGGCGCCATTTCGATTGACGGCGGGCCAGGGCGCGTATTTTCCTTGGCAAACTCTCCGCGCCGCCAGGTTGTCTGGCTAAATCTGATATCTTTTATCTTTGGAGCCTCAGGATCTATTTTCGAATTTATCTTTTCGAGCAGGACGAGTTTGACCGCAGCAAGTTCGTTCATCCATACCGACGAGTCAACATACACGTGTAGCGTATCACCGACAAGCCTTTCGGCCCTGGCGTGTTTGGCTATCACTGAATCTACAATACGCGGCCAACGCGTCACAATTGACTGACGTGACAGTGCAGACCCCAATCCCATTCGTCGGAGGGTATTGAGCAGCACTGATCCCGCCGCGGCTGGTCGCGTCAGACCTTTGCGTTTCATTGCCACCTTCTCTCCCAAATGGTCAGGTTTGAGCGCAATCCGAGGGGTCGCCATGAATCTTGGAGACAGCGTGTTCAAGGGCAGCGACCACTGCATCCAGGTTCTCGAGAGCTGCTTTAGGACTTCCCGGGAGATTTATAATGAGTGACCTGCCCCGCACACCAGCGACTCCTCGAGACAGCATGGCGTGAGGTGTCTTTAGTAGACTTGCAGCCCGCATGGCTTCAGGAATTCCCGGAATGAGTCTCGTAACCACAGACAGTGTGGCTTCTGGAGTGACATCCCGGGGAGCAACACCTGTGCCACCAGTGGTCAGAATCAAGTCTGCGAAATCATTGTCCGCCCATTCAATGAGCTGCCTACTGATACTTTCGACATCATCCGGACAAACAGCGCGTCCTGCGACATTCCACGAAAGTTCGTTAACTCTTTGGACAAGCACTGGCCCAGAAGCGTCAGGCCTTATCCCTTCGGACGACCTGTCACTGACAGTTAAAACCGCCACACGTAGCATGTTCGAGCGCTCCATGACTGGTCACCGCATCGGTAATTTCCCAAGGGATACCCCTTTGAAAATCCCTGACCTGCATGTCCACAGCTTCGAGTTCCTGCCTGAGATAGACAGCGGCTTTCCACGGGTCCACCCTGCTTCCGCAGGTGAAAATGTCTATAGCAGCGTAACCGTATTCCGGCCACGTATGAACAGTTAAGTGTGATTCTGCTATTACGACAACACCTGAGACCCCTTGAGGATTAAAATTTTGAAATGCCGTCTTGAGCACGGTAGCGCCTGCGACTTCTGCAGCCTGCGCCATGATAGTCTCAAGGTAGCTCATGTCGTCCAACTTCTGCCGATTACAAGAGCAAAGCTCGATCAAGAGATGAATCCCTAAAGCTTTCACAGTCATCCCCCGTACCGAGTGGGCTAAATCGCCTCTCGAAATTACTACGGATATAACGATACCGTCCCGGCTACACCCAAGTTAATCACACCAGGGAGAGCGGGGGCCAACACCAGAGTTTTCGGCTTTACCGGATAAAGAAATCGGCGCTGCCGATTAAAAGCCGATTAAGAGGAACAACCGTTCCT
>JBMFSZ010000187.1:0-7018 GCA_049967315.1 Desulfomonilaceae bacterium | reverse complement strand
AAACTACTCGGTCACAAGGGAAAAGTTGCCGTCATTAGGTACATGGCTGGATCCGCTTCCACTACGGCTCGTGAAAACGGTTTCATCGAAACGATTGAGAAGGAATTCCCCCAACTCGAACTAGTCGAGGACCGCTACGGCCAGGATACGGTCGAGACTGCTCTCTCCGCTACCGAAGACGTTCTCACTCGGCACAAAGAACTTGATGGAATTTTCGCCTCGAATGAATCCACCTCCCGAGGCGTCCTGCGTGCGCTCGAAGGCCAGGGTAGAGCCAATAAGGTAAAAATGATCGGTTTCGACGCCGCCGACGCTCTGATAAGAGGTCTGAAGTCAGGTCACATCGATGCGCTCATAGTCCAGAATCCACATGCCATGGGGTACGGCGGCGTAGTTAGCGCTGTCAAAGCCATCAAAGGCAAAAGCGTCAAGCCAAGAATTGACACTGGTGTGGAACTCGTCACCAAGGATAGATTGAGCCTGCCAAAGATTCGAGCGATCATCGGGGATCACAGTTGACGTCGATCCACACCTCAGACAGGATTCCACGGTACGCCCTGGAAATGCGGGATATCAGCAAACGTTTTGGTCCCATTCAGGCCCTGGACAACGTAACGCTGTGCGTCACGCAAGGGACCGTTCACGCCTTGGTGGGCGAAAATGGAGCTGGAAAATCCACTTTGATGAAAATCTTGGCTGGTATTTTTGCGCCAGATACAGGAACCATCATGCGCAAAGGCGAAGTCTGTGCGTGGAAACAGCCGTCTGACTCTCTGGAAGCAGGCATCGCCATGATCCACCAGGAGTTCAGCCTCGCTCCGGATCTCACCGTAGCCGAGAATGTATGGCTTGGGATGGAACCCGGAGGGCCAATACCTGGCTTTTTCTCCCGAACTCGAATGCTCGCAGATACTTGTGCCTTGGCTGAAGCACACGGCTTTGATCTGGACCTAAACCTAAAAGTGGGGGACCTTTCGGCAAGCGCCTGCCAGATTGTCGAGGTGATGAAGGCCATTGCACGTCACGCCGAAATTCTAGTGATGGACGAGCCGACTTCATCATGTGGTGAGCACGAAGTGACCACGATTCTGAAAATGGTCAAGAAATTGAGTCAGGCGGGAACCACGATTATCTATATCTCCCACCGACTCGAAGAGGTAATTCAGATCGCGGATTACCTAACTATTCTTCGCGACGGACGAGCTATATATACTGGCCCAATTGGGGAACTGGAGATCCCCGAAATCATCAAACATATGGTCGGTCGTGAACTGGATGACTATTTCCCCAAAAGGGAAGTCAAAATTGGATCCACAGCCCTCAGACTGAGAGGATTGTCGTCCAAAAAGATTGAAGATATAAATTTCGATTTGCATTGGGGAGAGATACTTGGTCTAGCCGGGCTCATCGGGGCCGGCCGAAGCGACCTTGCTCGCGCTCTATGCGGTCTAGACCCGTCGACCAGCGGGACAATTGAAATCGATGGGCATCCAGTTAATATAGCGACTCCAGCCGATGCAATCTCCTCCGGAATCATGTACATTACTGAAGACCGTAAACGCTCCGGGCTATGCCTGGACCTCCCAGCAGCCTGGAACATGACATTACCATGCCTAGAGCAACTGGGCATGAAACATATCCTGCGCCCAGAGAGGGAGAACGCGATAGCAGATGAAACAGCCAATAAGGTTGCGCTCAAGTGGCCCGGGCCAGGAGCGCCAGCCAGAGCACTTTCAGGCGGTAATCAACAAAAACTCCTGCTAGGCCGCGCTGTCATCGCCCGGTCACGAATATGGGTGCTCGATGAACCTACCCGAGGCATCGACATTGCCGCCAAAGTTGACATCTACGAACTCATCGGACGGATGGTTGCAGAGGGTAAGGCTGTTTTAATAATCTCTTCGGAGTTGTCTGAACTCTTCGGGATCGCTGATAGAATTATAGTAATGCACCGAGGGCGCCTCGTTGCTGACCTGGTCGCCGCTGAAACCACCAAAGAGGCCGTGATGCGCCTGGCTGCCGTGGATAAGGCCCACGCATGAACAAAATTTTTAGAGAACTACTACCCTACGGGAGCCTCATGCTGATCATCTCCGTATTATCACTCTGGCAGCCCGACAGCTTTCTCACCATCGACAATGTCCTGAACGTACTACGTCGTTCGTCAGTCTACGGCATAATCTCGGTCGGGATGACGTTCATTATCATTTCAGGTGGCATTGACCTTTCAGTCGGATCTCTCCTGGCGTTGTGTGGAATGTGCGCCGCCAGGGTAATGACCGGATTCGGTGGCGATGCCCCCGGCATGTGGACCATGACCCTCGGCACCTCCATCGGGCTTCTTACAGGCGCATTGGGTGGTCTGGTTTCCGGAGCGCTAATTACCAAACTCAATCTCCAACCGTTCATCGCGACTTTAGGCACAATGAGCTTATACCGAGGCATAGCGCTGGTGATGTACGACGGACAGCCCATCAATGTATCGTCTTACCGATACTTGGGCGAAGGGGCCATGTTGGGGATACCTATTTCCGTCATCCTGTTGTTGGTAGTCATCGCATTGGCGGCAACCATTCTTCGGTTAACACGGTTCGGTCGGCACATCTATGCCATCGGGTCCAACATGGAAGCAGCGCATCATGCCGGCGTGAGGGTCAATCGAAGTCTGACTGCTGTGTACACGTTTGGGGGCCTACTTACAGGTCTCGGAGCCATGATTGCCATGAGCAGAACGGTCTCTGCACAACCCACCGCTGGTGTAGGCGCAGAGCTAGACGTAATCGCCGCCGTAGTCATAGGCGGAGCGAGCTTATCGGGTGGGCGGGGAACCATCACTGGCACCATCGTGGGGGCATTGCTCATCAGTTTCTTGCGTAACGGATGCACTCTGATTGGAATTTCTACTAACGCACAATTAATTGTGATCGGTGTCGTGATAGTACTGGCTGTAGCGATGGACCAGTTCACCCGGAGCAAAGCAGAAAATTCAATCTAAAAAAACGAATGGCATGCACAGTTTAAAGGAGAAGAAATGTCCAAAACCAAAATCGGCATCTTCTGGCCTGGAGATTACCGCTCCACCCCCAATGATCTGGCTCGACCAAACGCCGAGGAGGCCACAATCCAACTGGAACGCGCCCTAAGAAAGCTTGGTCGCACGAGCTATAGAATTGAAGGCTTTCTCACTCGACCCCACGAAGCCATCGAGAAGCTGGGGCCCATCGATGACCCCCTAATAGGTGTTTTCGTTCATTGGTGTTACGGACCACATACTACGGATGGCGTCCTCGGCAAGGACAGTCCGTTGTTGCTGGCGAGTAATTTTTCCGGCCAATGGCCTGGACTCGTTGGTCTATTGAACACGGGCGCCTGCCTGGAAAGCTTGGGCCGTAAATTCTCTCGCGTTTGGAGCGACGCAGAAGACTGGACTACTGACGACTTATTCATGGACCGGTTGAATGAATGGTGCAGCACGGGCCGTATCAGCTACTCCACCGATGAGATCAGTTACTCGGTTCCCATATCCAAGGAGGCGCACGAACGTTCGAGAAATGTCGCTGGAGAGATCAGGCAAAGGAGGATTTTGGCTTTGATGCTAGGGGATACATCCATGGGGATGATCAACGGGTATTTCGGGCCTCGCCTCCTGGCTCGCGTCGGATTTTCGGAACACAAAGTTGACCAGGCATGGATCATTGACAGGGGGCGATCCATAAGCGATGACCGACTCAACTCAGCAATGGAATTCGTAAAAGCAAGCGGGGTAAAGTTCCACTGGGGAGAAGACGGGGCGGATGATTTCGATGAGAACGCCACGAAGGAGCAATTACGAGATTACCTTACGGTGTTAGACATGGTCAGAGAATTCAAGGCGGATTGCGTGGGCTGGCAGTACCAACTTGGGTTAGTGCCTCTAAGGCCACCGTCGGACTTTGCCGAGGGGCTGCTCAACTCAGTTTGCCGCCCCGAGAGAAACGGGGACGTGATAATCACCTCTACGGAGGGAGATCAAGGCAACCTCGTTGCCATGGAACTCATGAAGCGGCTACTTAAACTAAAGGGTCTCCACCAGGGGGTAATGTTTCACGATGTACGTTGGGGCTCAGAATTTAAGGGACGATTCTTATGGGTCTTGCTCAACTCCGGGTCGTGTGGAGGGTATGCAATGAGCGGAGATCCCAACACTCTGAAAGGGGTCCACTCGTATAGGCAGCCCTCAGAGTATTTCCCAATCCCAGGGGGAACATTCGCCGGTGAAGCCAAGCCTGGAGATATCACCTGGGCTAGAGCTTATCTCAAGAACGATGAACTCTGGATGGATATTGGGAAAGGAGAAGTTGTCGCTCTACCGGAACAAATCAGGGACCAGTGGTGGAACGGAACCAACCGACAGTGGCCTTTTATGGCGGCAGATTTGGGTATGTCGCGAGACACTTTAATGGCCCACTACCTAAGTAATCACATAGCGGTGGCCTACGGAGACATCCTGGAGGAAATGTCAGATCTGTCACAAACGCTGGGATTCAGAATTCGCTTTCTGGGAAGGAACAACTGAAATGACTCAAAACCATCCCTGCTATATAGGCGTTGACGTGGGGACGGGTAGCGCAAGGGCGGGGGTATTCGATGCGGAAGGCAAGATGGTTGGACAGAGTTCATGCCCCATCAGAATGTGGAAGCCACAAACCGACTTCGTTGAACAGTCTTCGGATGACATTTGGGAATCTAGCGCGAAGGCGGTGAGGCAGGCTGTCTTAGAGGCTGATATTGACCCGAGAAACGTGCGAGGGATCGGATTCGACGCAACTTGCTCCCTGGTAGCGCTGGATGATGCCGATCGGCCTGTATCGCTCAGCCCAACCGGTAACGACGAGCAAAACGTTATTGTATGGATGGACCACCGGGCCATGGAACAGACAGCCCGAATCAACGGACTTGGCCATGAGGTTCTACGATATGTCGGCGGAGTAATCTCCCCTGAGATGGAGTCACCCAAGCTAACCTGGATCAAAGAGAACCTCCCCGATAACTGGAAGCGGGTCCGCCGCTTCTTTGACCTGGCAGATTTCATGACCTATCGCGCCACAGGTGAGGAAACTCGCTCTCTGTGTACCACCGTGTGCAAGTGGACCTATCAGGGTCACCTCCCCTCGACGTTAGCCTCCAGTGTAGGCAGATGGGATGATACCTATTGGCAGTCCATTGGACTTGGCGATATTGTCTCAGAGGACTACCGGCGGATTGGAACCTGCGTTCGGCCCATGGGAGAGCGTATAGCGCAGGGACTTAATCATAAAGCGGCGGCTGATTTCGGCCTTGTTCCGGGGACCCCGGTCGGCGTATCTATTATAGACGCTCACGCCGGTGGGATCGCAATGCTTGGAGCCCGATCTGCTGAGACCACTGAGGTTGACCTCGAAAAGCGTCTAGCGCTCATCTGTGGAACGTCAAGCTGTCACATGGCCGTTTCCAAAGAACCTCGATTCGTCGACGGTGTTTGGGGACCTTTTTATTCAGCCATGGTACCTGGGTTATGGCTTACGGAAGGAGGCCAATCCGCCACAGGCGCACTCATCGACCACATCATATTCGGCCATACCCGTGGTCATCAACTGGAGCAAGATGCGAAAAAACGAGGGATCACTGTTTACGAAATCCTTGCGGAGGTCCTCGAGGGACTTACAAAGGGAATGGAGTTTCCCGCCAAGTTGACCAGCGAGCTACACGTCCAACCAGACTTTCACGGTAACCGCTCCCCCAGAGCCAACCCCTCTGCCCGCGGGATGATCTCAGGCCTGAGGCTTAGCGACAGCATCGAGGAACTTGCCCTACTCTACCTGGCCACGGTTCAAGCTATAGCTCATGGAACTCGCCACATTCTGGACACTATGTCTGAGAGTGGCTATGAGATCGAGACCATCCTCGTCACTGGTGGCGGAGCCAAGAATCCAATCTTCCTGTGTGAACACGCTGATATCACAGGGAGAAAAATTTTACTCCCAAAAGAACCTGAATCCGTGCTCCTAGGTTCTGCAATGCTGGGCGCAGTAGCAGCAGGGGAATATCCTACCTTAACGAAAGCTATGAGCGAAATGAGCGCCGTAGGAAAGGTTATCGAGCCTTGCCAGGGAGTTGCTGCGAGGTACCACGACGCCAAGCATCAGGTTTTCCTGCGCATGTATGATGATCAATTGAAATACCGTGAACTAATGAACCCCTAAAAGTGGACTGAGAAAAACGAGATTTGAAAAACCTCGTCAAAGAATTCTGTCAATTACAAAATGCACTGACTGCCGCTTTATTTATAGTCATGCGGATTGATACCTAGTCTGGCCATCTGACGCATCAGAGCGAATCTTGAGACACCCAGCAACTTTGCTGCGGGTTGAACCTTGCCTCTAGTTTTACGCAGAGCATTTTCAATGTAGTTGTATTGAAGATCCTTCGAGACATCTGGGAGCGTTCGCAATAGAGCAGGAGCAAACTCACTTTGGAATTCGCCGGAATGGAGATTGATCAAATCTCTGAGCGACTGGAACAACAGGCTGTATCTCTCTTCACTTTGTCTAAGCGCCTCTTCATTCCTTTTGCGCTCAGTGATGTCAATGGCGATTCCGATATAGCGGATCGCATGGCCCTCTGAGTCGAAAACCGGCTTCCCCCTGGACAGAAACCAACGGTCCGTTCCATCAGGCTTATGCAGCCTCCATTCAAAATCCATGTCAACAAACTTTGACAGAGCTTCATGGACTAAATTACGAGCCCTATCTCTATCATCAGGGTGCATTAGATTAATCCACGAGTCATGACCCGCGTCACAAGTGTCAGGATCCAGTCCGTATAAATGCCATAACTCCTCTGAACGATAGCCCTTGTTGGTTCGGAGATCCCACTCCCAAGTCCCGGCGTTAGCAACTTCTTGGGCCAAATGGAGACGTTCCTATTAATGGTCCAAGAAAAAAGGACAGTGGTTTAAGTGCAAAGTCTGCTCTAAATTAATCAAAACTAAAGGAGCAGT
>JBMFSZ010000186.1:0-7067 GCA_049967315.1 Desulfomonilaceae bacterium | reverse complement strand
AGTTGCAGTTCGTTGATCCTCACCATGTAGTTTGTTGTATGAATTTTTGTTGTATAATATTGACGCTCGAACCGGCAGGATGTCTTGGCTATTTCGTTGGCAAAAGGAACAAAATGCATCGGTTCACGTGAAAATCTCCTCATTAAAATGGTCAGAGCTATTCCGAGAGTCATTCATCTTGCTCATCCGAAATCTAAATTATGAAGTGGAGAAACGTGTATGGCGCGATTTTCTTACGATGTTTTGGTTTTGGGGAGCGGCGCAGCAGGTTTACGGGCCGCGATATCGGCACGTGAAGCTGGTCTACGAGTCTGCGTGGCATCAAAGGGCCCTGTAGGCAAGTCAACTTGCACCTGGCTCAGCGCCGGAGTCATGTCTGGCAGTTTCGATGACACCACAATGAAAGCGCACAGGCAGCGCACGCTGCTCGCTGGTCGTGGAATTAATCAATTAGATCTGGTGGAAATCTTCGTAAATGAAGCTCCTCAAAGATTGGACGAACTTCGGCGGTGGGGCATAAATGCCGAATTCAGAAATGGATACTTGTTCGCGAAGGGGCATCCTCCAGTCCAGGGCGAAGAAATTGTCCGATGTCTGATAAATAGAAATCGCGAACTAGGTACCGAATTCCTGGGCAGGGTGATGGTAACTGATCTGGTAATGCAAAACGGAGTTGGCATGATCAGAGCCCTGGATCAAGCGTCCGGGACGTTGCTGGCGCTGTCAGCAAGGGCTATAGTGCTGGCGACTGGTGGAGCCTCGGCGATGTATTTTCGGCACGACAACCCTAAACGAATGCTCGGGGATGGCCAAAGATTGGGACTTGAAGCCGGAGCCATACTTCAGGATATGGAATTCGTGCAATTCTACCCGTTATGCCTGTTTGGACCGGGTATGCCTCCTTTCATAATTCCTCCAAAACTCGCTGACAAAGGGCTACTAGTCAATGACAGTCGGGAAGACATCCATGATAAGTACGGAATTCAGGAAAGACCAGCTGGTGAAAAGGCTAGGGATCTTCTTTCCCAGGCCATTTTTACCGAAATTTATCGTAACGGAGAGCGGGTCTGGCTTGACCTTCGCGCCGTTACTGATCAGCAATGGCAGAGTGACCCATTCTCAGCGTCAGTGGAGCGCATTCTGGGAAACCAGTATGGAGCCAAACGGCGCCCTGTTCAGGTAGCGCCCGCCTGTCACCACATAATGGGTGGTCTGAAGATTGATTGTGACTGCGCTACTTCAGTCCCAGGCCTTTTTGCGGCAGGAGAGGTAGCAGGAGGCCTTCATGGAGCCAACCGAATGGGAGGGAACGCGTTGACCGAGACCGTAGTCTTCGGCGCGCGGGCAGGGATTACCGCAGCAAATTGGGCAAAGGGGATTAGCGATAGTCCACAAGAGTCCTGGTTTGAAGAGGCGCACACCAGTGCAGGTACTAGCGTTTCCAAAATGTCCATACCCGACCTCCATACAAGGCTCCGAAGAACAATGTGGGAAGAAGCCGGAATCATCAGAAATGAAACCGGGCTGATTCGAGCATTGGATACAGTAAACGAATTACGTGAAATCGCCCTCAACCTGCCGGCCCCGCAAACGCCCATCGACCTTGCTGAAGCACTTGAATTTCGCTCTGCAACAAGAATTGCTGGTCTGATCGTAGAAGGCGCTTTAAAAAGAAAAGAGAGCCGTGGCGCTCATTTTCGGGAAGATTTTCCGCAACAAAATGACGAACAATGGCGCGGCCACATCCAGGTCCGTGAAATAAACGGAAAAGATGTCTGGGATTTTCAGCCACAACTGCGTTAACCCCCCGAATTGAAGGGGGACAGGACTTTTCCGAAGAGAGGACAAACATGGCTAACAAAGAATTCAGAGCTATGGTCGTGACTGAATCAGATGATCAAATCTTCACGCGTAAAATCACCACCAGATTCACCGATGACTTGCCTGCCGGTCAAGCTCTTATCAGGGTTCATTATTCCTCGGTAAATTATAAGGACGCTCTTTCCGCGTTTGGAAACAAAGGCGTGACAAAGAATTATCCTCACACTCCAGGAATCGATGCCGCTGGCGTTGTTGAAGAAAGCACGGTTGATTCATTTCGCCCAGGGGATCAGGTCATACTGACGGGCCATGATCTTGGCATGGACACGCCCGGAGGATTCGCTGAATATGTGCGTGTGCCAGCGGACTGGATCGTTAAATTACCGGAAAATCTGTCCCTCAAGGAAAGCATGATCTATGGAACCGCTGGATTTGCGGCTGCGCTGTCTGTTTACCGGCTTACAGGAAACGAGGTCACTCCGGATCAGGGTGATATACTGGTCACTGGCGCTCCGGGAGGCGTGGGAAGTATTGCTGTGTCCATTTTGGTAAAATCGGGGTTCCATGTTGTCGCCGTAAACGGGAAGGTAGATCAGCGCGAATATCTCCTGAAACTTGGGGCACGAGAAGTGCTCAGCGTAGAAGAGGCCACGGACAAGACAGGAAGACCGCTTCTTAAAACCCTGTGGGCAGGTGTCGTAGACACAGTCGGCGGCGACATACTTTCTACCGCTATACGATCCACCAAATATGGCGGAACGATTACTTCTTGTGGAAACGCTGCTTCCCCGGAACTTCCGCTTACTGTTTACCCGTTCATCTTGCGTGGTGTCAGTCTGCTGGGAGTCGAGACAGTCAATTGCCCGTTGGACGTCCGTCGTGAAATCTGGCGCAGGCTCTCCCAGGAATGGAAACTCGAACACTTGGACATAATCGCCACGGAAATTTCTCTACATGAACTCGACGAGAGCCTGAATCTCATATACCAGGGGAAGCAAAAAGGTCGTACCGTGGTCAACCTGACAAAATAGAGCACGGCCCAGTAAAGAATGGTTGACATAGGCTGGTGTTATGTCAAAGACTCAACCTGATTGATTATCGGAAAGATATTTCCAACGATTGTTCGTAATTTCAGCCGAGACGCTATTAACTCCCAAGTGAAAGCCGCGAAGATTCCTGTAAAAGCGCCTTCCTCGATTTGAGGAGCACAACCGGTTCCAGTTTTTAGTAAGGCGATAACATGGCCACCCACTCCAAATTTTTTCTATGAAAAACATCATGAAATGCGGCGCCAATCTCTCAGTAATGTTGCCCTTAACTCTTTTATCATTCATGGAAGTTTAAAGGCTATGGCCTGCTTGAGAAGAGTCAACCATTTGACAAGTTTCTTCAGGGCGACAAATAATGTTTAGGCCCCAAAGTAGTGTAGCCGTTAAAATAACGATGCTTGTTCTTTTTGGCGCATCCGCCGTTTTCGTTTTGGCGCTGGCTACAGCTACTCCTATTCGAGGACTCTCATCCTTAGGGAAGGAGAGGAGAATGCTAGAAATCTCTCCTTGTCCGTTGCACGCAGGATAGAGCAGGACTTCAGGGCTGCGGCTAAAGTCCCCGAGGCGTTAGTTGCGGTATTGGAGACAGTTAACCCTAACAAAGAGTCCTTGCTCCCCCTCATTCGCTGGATGGTTGAAAACGGGAGGGAAGTGTACGGAGTCGCAGTCGCCTTTGAACCCTATTCGTTCGAGAAAAGTTTGCGCTGGTTTGCCCCTTATTATTACAAGGACAAATCCACAGTCTCATACAAGCAACTCGGATCCGAATCATACGATTATTTCACAAAAGATTGGTATCATCTTCCCGAGGTTCTTAGAGGGCCAGTCTGGACTGAGCCTTATTTCGATGAAGGCGCTGGTGGAATCTTGATGACCACCTGTTCACGGCCATTCTTTAGTAATGGGTCAGAAGTAGCCGATCGTAAATTCAGGGGTGTAGTCAGCACTAACGTTTCGCTTGAATGGCCGACAAAAATAGTATCCTCCGTGCAGCCTGGGCGTAGTGGCTATTGTTTCATTATCTCGGATACAGGTCGATTCGTTACGCATCCTGACTCAAAAATGATCATGTCCGAATCCATTTTTAGCTTGGCTGAGCAGCGCCATGATCCTAATCTTCGTGATCTTGGCATGGCCACGTTGAATCACCAAACAGGCTTTGTTTCATCTGGCTCTAGCCTCGGTGGCGAGGCCGCATTTCTGGCCTATGCCAGAATCCCTTCTCCAGGGTGGTCACTCGGAGTGATTTTCCCGAAAAAAGAACTCTTGGCTGAAATGAATAGCCTTCATGAAAGCACCTTGCTGCTAGCAATTGGGGGATTGGCTCTTCTTATTGCTGTAAGCGGATTAGTAGCCCGTTCTATCGCTAGGCCACTTCGCTGAATGGCTGCCGCAACAGGAAAGGTGGCCCATGGAGACATGGACATTGATCTTTCAGATATTCACAGACAGGATGAAGTTGGCCAACTTGCTCACTCGTTAACAACTATGGCACAGGAGTTAAAGAAATATATTGACGAGCTTACTATCACCAGTGCGGCTAAACAGAGATTCGAGAGTGAATTGTCTATTGCCGCCGGAATCCAGAAAAGCATGTTGCCGTCGGTTTTCCCTCCGTTTCCCGATCGAGATGAGTTCGATATTTATGCCCTAATGCGTCCTGCTAAAGAAGTCGGTGGAGACTTCTACGACTTTTCATTTTTGGATGACGATCATTTGATGTTCGTTGTCGGGGATGTATCCGGGAAAGGTGTGCCGGCGGCTCTATTTATGTCAGTGACGAAATACCTGATCGAGGCTGCGGTTGTCATGGATAAGGCGCCAGATAAAGATCTAAGTCGAGTCAGCCGTCACCTGGCCGATGACAATGAATCGTGCATGTTTGTTACAGTGTTCATAGGGATACTGAATGTGAAGAGCGGTGAATTCCTGTATGCCAGTGCAGGCCATAATCCACTCTTATTATGGAGCAACGACTCTGATCCGAGTTTCCTTGAAGGTCAAGGTGGCCCGGTTGTAGGGATTGTGGAGGAAGCGGTTTTTGGAATGGATCACCTAACACTAAGACCTGGAAGCGTTCTCCTCGCACACACAGACGGTGTCACAGAGGCTTTTAACACCGAAGAGGAAGCTTTTTCGGAGGAAAGGCTGTTACGAGCAATAAATCCTGTTCGCAACAAGCCGGTTAAAGATGTTGTCGAAGGAATCCTGGCTGATATAGATTCATTTTCTGTTGGCGCTCCTCAAGCCGATGACATCACCATTCTAGCTTTGAGATATGGTCCGTGACAAAAATCTGAAGATTTTGTCAGCGATGCCTGGAGTTTCACGGAATTTTTCCAGAGCAAGAGAAGTGGTCCACCAGCATCTTGCACCACAGAATCGGAGTCTAGTACCCAACAAAAGAGGCAGAAATCCTAAAGTTGTCTGATTTGCCCCCTGTCAAGCCATCTGGAGGAAATTATCAACTTTCGGAATACTTTTTTTTCACTGTTTCAAGGATAGTCGATGCAGTAATCTTGATTACCTGTTTGATTGAATAGTTTTCCACTACCGTTTCACGGGCTCTTCGGCCCATCGAGGTTCTAGTCTCATCATCGGACAAAAGGTCGGCCATAGATTTCGCCAATTGCTCTGGGGAGCGAGGTTGAACCAGTAGCCCGTTTACCCCATGCTGCACAACCTCCGGAATTCCATCCACTGCTGTAGCTACAACCGGTAAACCGCAGGACATGGCTTCCAGCATGACCTGAGGGACACCTTCCAACACTGAAGATAAAACCAAGAGCCAGGAACGCCTCAGGAAAGGTCTGACATCTATAGTTCCGGGAACCAGATCCACATCCCCCGAAAGACCGTAAGCGCTAATTTTTGACCGAATGGTCGAGTCGAGGTATCCTTGGCCAATCATTATCAGACGGACGTTTTCAATGATTTTTCGAAGGTGGCTGAAGGCTGCGATTAATGTAATTGGATCTTTTGCCTTGACGAACCGTCCGACAAAAACTACGGTCGGCTGCGGGTCGCGACAGGAACCATCCGGTGTGAAAAAATCAGTGTCTACTCCATTTGGAACATAAGCCACCCGTTTCGGCTCAACTCCGTGTCTTTTGATCACATACTCTCGTGTGCATTTGGCATTGCATATAAGCTTATCACAGAATCGCCAAAGTATAGATTCGAACTGTTGTTCTTTCCTGGCCCTCCAACTGGATATGACTACAGACTTGGTGGTAAAAGCTGCGAATATCCGCCCCCAGATATTCGGCACTGCAGTCAACGTGTAAAGTATATCGGGTTTATTTCTTTTGAGTTTCCAAAATAATTTCCATAAAGCGCACGGTGTTACCCATGAATACCTGGTTAGATATTTTACTGGAGCGCCTGAAACCTCAGCCAGGGGCAGCATTTGTTCCCCGCCTCTTAGAACCCATAGCTCTAAATCGAAAACCTCTGGGTCCAAATGGCTCAGCAGTTTCAGGGCATACCGCTGGGTACCGCCAAACTCAAGATCTTGCAGAACAAGGACAGTTTTATAGGGTGCTTCGGGATGGAGCTGCATAAGTAAGGTTCACAATCTTTTGACGATTTCTGTAAGGGCATTCCAATCTGCTATCTCAGACATTCCCGGAGAAGAAAAGTTGTTGGTTTCCGATTTTTCAAGAGCCATTGTTATATTCTCTTTAGCTGAGCCTTATCGACATTTCGTTGCTGTTCTTCAAGAAACCTAATTTGGTAAGCGGTCCTGTGAACTTGTGCCGGTGGTAGATAAGATATGCGACTTCATGAAAGCGGTATCTCTATCTTTCGGTTCGAACCTGTCCAAGCGCCTCGCGAATGATTCCACCAGCGTGATCAGTTAATTAAACCTGTTGAACATTTTCTGCAAGCGCTCTTTCAACAAACCATCTGAAAACTTCATGTGAATCAGGCCTATCAGTACGTATGCGATTGCTTTTTAAACCTGCTATTGAAATTGTGGTCGGGGGGATCGGTTGGAAACTTCTACTCTAACGTCCTGACGGGAGAAAAATGATAGTTTTGCGATTCACACATATCGTTTCACTTTTGCCAATTTCAGATCGATCCTCTAGTCCTGATTAATGGTCCAAGAAAAAAGGACAGTGGCTTAAGTGCAAAGTCTGCTCCAAATTAATCAAAACTAAAGGAGCAGTCAAAATGGCTAAGGGAAGCAGA
>JBMFSZ010000185.1:0-7100 GCA_049967315.1 Desulfomonilaceae bacterium | reverse complement strand
CAACATGGAGAAGGAAGAAGCCCTGCTTTCTGACAACGTACCTGATTAAAAAAGTCATTTGAAAAATTAAGAAGTTAAGGTAAGACCGATTGTCAGCATCGGTTTGCCTGGTCAGCAACGTCTGCTAATTTTTCGGAAACATGGTTTCCCTTTGTGCAAAATTGGTGGCCCATGTTATAATTTTGTCTAGATTGCGTAGCCAAGAAAACTTTATCTAGGGAAAAGGACTGAGTCATGCCTGAGCTTGTTAGGTTCGGCGTTTCGATACCGGATGATTTACTGGAAAAATTTGACGAACTCATTAGCAAAAAAGGATACACGAATCGCTCCGAAGCTATTAGAGATTTGATTCGGGATCGACTAGTAGAAGATCAATGGAGCCAAACCAAGCACGAGGTGGTTGGCACAGTTACGGTAGTTTACAACCATGAGCAAAGCGATCTAGCCCAAAAACTAACGGAAATTCAACATCGAACGCATAACCTCATCGTGTCAGCTTTACATGTACATCTTGACGCCCACAATTGCCTGGAAGTGCTGATATTGAGAGGCGAGTCAGAACATGTTCGAAATACAGGCGAGCTGTTAATATCAACTCGCGGCGTAAAGCACGGCAAGATTACTATGACTACTACCGGCAGTGAGATCGACTGATCCCTGGCTGTTAAGAATTAACCATAAACCCTTGAAATATGAATAGGTCTTATGTCACCCCGATACGGAGGAGGCACAAGCAGTTGCAAGTCCACATTCAACCACTGGTAGTCAGGATTTAACTCCCTTATTTTGCCATCAGTAGGCGGCGTTGAGTGTTCGTTATATTCATATGAGACCAAAAAAATACCAACACCATAATTGTCTGTCCTATCAATGAGATAAGAATTTGCGAAATCATTTTCAGACATTTTTACTTCTTCTGAGAGCTCCGCAATCTCACTATTGTTCAGTTTGATAAGCACATACTTCGAAATTCCCTGTTCAGCTAGTCTAAACAAGGTCCTGGACTCTGAGGAACAAATATAAACTGTAGATATAAAATAGAACCTGGCCAGAAAACGAGCGGCGATCAATGCGGCAGTTCGTCTTCCCCCCACTGTGTGGTGGAATCCATAATATTCATACAGCTTTTGTTGTAAAAGTTCCCCGACCCTTTCTCCCTTTTCGTAAAGGTCTTTGGAAATATATCTCAGATACTTTCCGAGATCTTCGGCTGCCGCCGCCACAGGCCAATCTACTCTCACGTGGCAATGAGTCAAACCGTAACGATACCTGGTCTTGATGGTAGGATCCTGCTGCACAATGACCGCATAATCAGATTTGAGGAGCTCACGCAGCAAGATTGGAAAAGCTGTATCCTCGAAAAAACGCATCTTCTGGTTAAAAAGTTCCTTGAGGTCAAAGATTGCAAGGTTAACGAGGTTTTCTTTGGTAATCTTATTTGAGTCAAAAAAGCGGATATAAGTCTTGGCCGTGTTCGGGATGGTCCCTTCGTTGAAGATAAGAATGAAATGGGAATGTTTTGTATATTCCTGACCGATAATTCGGGCCCTAGGTTTGAGTTCTCGCATTTCCACGAAAGGATATTCTTCACCCGCATCTTTAAATGCTTTGTAGGATTTTAAAAGACCTTCCGAAATCAAAAGGCCGTCAAGTTCGTCACGCAAGAAAAAGTATACACAGCGCCTGAATCTTTCATTCCATCCTATCTCGTTCCTTCTCAGAAATGGCATATGGACCTCTTTAAGTTGCGATGTTCCATTACTGATTCTAGTTTCCCTCAGAAAGGCCGATGGAAACAGTGAACAGGTCTGGCCTCTGCATGTTATTACTAGGGCACATCTGTTATTTCGGCAAATTGACCAGAAAAGTTGGGGTGGATTGCAGTAAAATAGCACCATAGGCAGCCACTTGCAAGGATGTGTAAAAAAAGGTAAATATTTATCTCTACACGATACCGGGAAAGGCTTTTCAATTAGATGGCTCGAAATAAGGATCAGGAACAAAATCATCAGACCCTACAGGACGGTCAGGAAGAAGATTTCGCCGCACTTTTTGAGGCTTCGAATCTTGCCGATGAACTCAATACCAGGCTGAATGGAAAAATTGACGGTAAGATCGTTTCAATAGGCGAAGAATGGGTATTTGTTGATATAGGCGGGAAAAGTGAAGGCGCAATTTCACGCGAAGAGTTGCTTGATTCTGAAAAGCGGATGGATCTCAAAGTAGGTGACCCAATAACGGCTTATGTTATCGCGCAACGAGATGGAGACGTTCTGTTGAGTGTCAAGATGACACAGGCTGCGTCTGGAGACGCCGTAAGAAGCGCGTACCGGAGCGGTGTGCCTGTTGAAGGTCTGGTAACTGCCGAAAGAAAAGGGGGGTTCAGTATAACGGTTTTTGGTCGGCCAGCTTTCTGTCCTTATTCACAGATTGATATCGTGTCTGGCGAACCGCCTGAAAATTTTATAGGTAAGAAGTTCTTCTTCAAGATAACTGATTTTTCTGACAGAGGGCGCAACATTGTTGTGTCAAGGAGGGAAATTCTCGAAGAAGAACGGCGCAAAAGATTCCTCGAGTTGAAACAAACTCTCCGGGAGGGCGATGTTGTCCGGGGTTTTGTCAGAAAATTGGCCCCGTTTGGAGCTTTCGTAGACATTGGTGGACTGGAAGGTTTAATCCCAATCTCCGAACTGGCATGGAGTCGTGTTGAATCAGTAGCAGATATAATTTCAGAGGGTGAAGAGATTTCTGTCAAGATAACTGGTCTTGACTGGGAACACAACCGAATCAGTTTGAGCCTCAAACAAGTTCAGGAAAACCCGTGGGTTTCCGTTTCCTCACGTTATCTAGAGGGTAACGAAACTGTGGGCACTATTACAAGACTCGTGACCTTTGGCGCGTTTGTCGAACTGGAACCAGGGATTGAGGGGTTGATTCACATATCAAACCTCGGTAAAGGTCGGAGAATTAATCATCCTCGGGAGGTTGTTAATCCCGGTGACCGTGTCCAAGTGAGAATAACCTCGGTAGATGAACAGGCAAAACGGGTAGGACTCGAATTGATTGCCGAAACTGAACCCGACGCCAAGATGGAATCTCCAGTGGAAATAACTCAAGGGGCAATTCTCAATGGAGAGGTCCAGGCCGTAAAGGACTACGGCGTGTTCGTAAGTTTGCCAGGTGGGAAAACAGGTTTGTTAAGAAACGTTGAAATCGGAGACTTTAGTCAAAGAGAATTAAGGAAGAAATATCCTGCCGGTTCTCAGATCAAAGTCAAAGTCGTCTCTGTTGATCCCGAAAGTGGGAAGATCGGCCTCAGTGTAAAAGCTATGGAAAATATTGACGAGGAGAATAATGTCAAGGAATTCTTGCTGTCGTCAAATCGCGGAGCGTCGCTTGGAACTTTCGGACAACTGCTCAAATCCAAGCTCGATGGGAAGAATCAGGAGAAATGATCTATCTCACCCGTTTAAACACTCGTAGGTCCCGAGGACTTGCTTAGATTCCATGATCTAGAATTCTGTCATTCTAAGTCGATGAATGTGAGTTTTTGCCAATTACAGCGTCCATAATACTTAATCACATGACACAGGGATTTTCCTAGGAGTGGCTTTCTCAGACTTCGGGAGCTTTAGCGTAAGAACCCCGTCAGACATTGTAGCCGCTATTTTTGCGTGATCAATTAGGTTGTTCACTCTAAAAGTTCTGTAATATCCTCCAGTTCTATATTCAGTTAGCAAATCTTCGCCCTGAATTTTCTCCTCTTTTGCTTCACCAATTATGGTAAGAATTCTATCCCTCAGGTCAATCTCGACGTCTTCTGGTTCGATTCCCGGCATGTCTACCACCAGTGTAAGTTCGGTGGAATTTTCCAATATATCAACAGCAGGCGTGAAATATAGGCCATGACGGGTGAGCTCAGCTTTGTCATAAGCGAGTTCCTTTTTTTCAGCAGTTTTTATCTCTGGGGTTGCCATTTTGTTTCCTCCGATTCCGTTTTTTCATTCGGCAGAAACTACTAGTTTTCTGACTCTTGAACTTTTATGAAGATGCGGGATGACGTTAGGACTCGTTTTTGTATCAGATAAACCTGATTCTTCGCTCTGCGTGGAAAAACCCTATTCATGAGTTTTTGCAATCGGTCTAACTGTCGAATCCAGGGCTCACTCTGTACATCTCAAAATATCATTTTCGAGTCTCCAATTGGGTCCCTATGATCGATCTACCTGCAACGGACTAGGGCCAACCGAATAAATTGCAATAACAATGAGAAGGGTGGCCGATTTTAGCCACCCCAACACGATCATTTCACATCAATTTTTATTGAACGTTTCTTGCTGGTGTCGGCCTTGGGGAGTTTGAGATTCAGGACCCCGTGTTTAAAGTTGGCCTCTATCTGATCCTGCTTAACATCGCACGGCAAAGCCACCGATCGGGAAAAAACCCCGAAAGATCGTTCAACCCTGTGCATGTTTTCCTCTTTTTCTTCACGCTCTTCCTTTTTCTCTCCCTTAACGGTAATGGTGTTCCCCGTCAGGTTAACCTCGATGTCTTTGGGGTCAATTCCAGGTAACTCAGCTTTTATAATTATGTCGTCATCAGTCTCAGAGACATCGAAAGCGGGAGAAAAGCCCCTACTGAAATACGTTCCAGGTAGCCAACCTGAGCTCCCAAAAAACTGGTTAAACAGATCATCAACCTCTTTTCTGAATTCAACCAAGGTGTTTTCCGGAACGTTCTGAACTTCTTTCCATCTCCAGGGAATGAGGCTACGCATCTTAAAATTTCCTCCTTTCGAAGTGATGGCGAAAAGTTTGTTTGAATCGCCCGTTTCGCGACTCAAGAAACAGATGATCATGTCTTAGACATTGTCAAGACCCCCTGAGTTGTTTAACTCTTCATTTTCATTAAGCTATGTAGATAAACGTCACTAAAAGCGATTTAAGCCCGAGGACAGGGCCCTGATTTTGGAACTCCAATCCATTTAGCCCTATTCTGTGGATCGAGGTCCGATGAAGAACGAATTTTGGATCAATTGAAAATGAACTGAGAGAACTTTATACTAAAAAATTAGAGAAAAAAATGGGGACGATGGTCGTCCCCTAGGTTAAGGAGGAAAAATACTGTGGGTGCATGAAGGTCTGGCCGGACCTTCATGTTGGTTTAGGAAAAAATACGTGGAACCGTTAAAATCCGCATTAGCTTAGTAAACAAATGGTTGTGGAATATTTCAAATGTTTGACGTTTGTTTCATAGCTGCCAGTTGCCGCTTTTATGCGTCTACCAGTATTGGCCTGTCAGAGCTTGACCATCCTTTGATGTGGCTACCGGACCTAGCGGAGAATTTGGCTGAATTGAAACTAGGCGTCCGGATACCAAATTGAGAGGGATCTCCATGAGACCGGCTACAAGTTTAAGGCCCCCAGGCAAGTCCTGCTTCAGGTCTCGAGGGGCCGGCATAGGCATTGCCACCATCGTGGGATATGACAATGAGGGGTTAGTGACGGCCCCATACCTCATATAGGCTTTACGAGGAGGTTTGCATTTGGTAATCCCAGTTGGAACACACGCCGGTGGGGTGCACATCGGTGGTCCGCATGGAGCAATCGGGGCGCACGCCGTCGGCGCACAGGCCGGTGGAGCGCAGGGTGGTGGACACGGCGGAGGACAGCAAACAGGTCGACACACTGGACGTCTTGGGGCCGGAGCGAGAATGCCGGCCATGACGGCGGACGGAATTCCAATTACCGCTCCGCAGATGTTAGTGCAAGCGCCGAGCAAGGCTCCGCACATACCAAAGGGGGATGGCGGTCGCATTCCGCAGCATGGTGGTGGTGGGCAACATGGTTGTACTGCTGGCGCGCAAGTAGGAGCAGGTGGACCACCAGCTACCCCCACAGCTAACGAGACTGAAAATAAGAGCGTGGTGAGAAACGCGAAGATAGCGACAACTCTCAGCGCCATACCTAAACCTCCTTTTTTGACGCCTCTCAAGTCATAGATTAACGACAAGACTAATATGAAGGCGTTTTAATTCAGCCCATTATAGGGCTTGAATGACATGCGGCTTTAACACGGGGTTATGGACTTGTCAAGTAAAAATATGGATTGTTGTGAGTTACCAAATAATATTATTAAAAATATTATTAAGAAATTATATAATGTTGTTTTAACGGGATAATTATGAGATTATTAATGTTATAATTTAGATCTGGTTTTGAAGTTCGTCTCTAGGATTGCCATAGGGACTTTTATGGTCTGTAAACAACGGTAGTGGGGAACATCAAATATTAAGAGGTTTTTAAAAGGCATGACAAAGGTATTGTATTTACTGGTCTTAATGACGCTGATAGTGGGTTCAGGAGTGGTTAAGGCTCAGGAAGAGCCCGTGGAATTCTATAACAAGGGGGTTGAGGCCCTTGCTCAAGATAGACTGGATGATGCAATAAGCCTTTTCAAGCAGGCAGTTAAGGTGGATCCTGTAGACCATTACGCGTACAATAATCTTGGGGTGGCCTACAAGCGCAAGGGAGATTACGACAAAGCTATCGAAAACTATTCCCGAGCCCTTGAAATTATGCCCGATTACTATGCGGCCAGGGTCAACCGCGGCATAGCCCGATTTCGCAGGGGGGATTACGATCTGGCTCTCGAAGACCTTGAGGCTGTACTCCGTCAACACAAAAGAGATCCTTCTGTGTATGCTACCTTAGGTTTAATATATAAACAAAAAGGTGATCTGGACCAAGCGATCAAAAACCTTAAGACTGCGATAGCGCTGAACAAGAATGGTGTAGTAGCTCAAAAAGCTTTAGGTGAGGTTTATGAGGCAAAGAAAGATTATGAAAAAGCCCTGGATGTATATATAAAATTGCGGGCTTTTCTGGCTAAGAAAGGTCAGACAGATGAAATTGATAAGAGAATCGACCACTTGAGAACTTCCTATGTCTCTGAACTGTACAGCCAAGGGCTTGAAGAATACAGGCTTGGAAATGCCAAGCACGCGTTAGCAATCTGGACTACGGCCCTGAAGCTCGATCCAGGCAATATCCAGATTTTCAGAGACCGTGGTTTGACCTATTACAAACTGGGTCAGTATC
>JBMFSZ010000184.1:0-7135 GCA_049967315.1 Desulfomonilaceae bacterium | reverse complement strand
CTGGAATTTACCTAAGTTGGTTTTCAAGAGTTCTCCATACTTCCCTTGGGCAATGAATTTTTGTAATCGTTTAATATCTTCCTCTATCTTGTGTCTCCTTGTCTCCAAAGAGCGAATTTTAGCTTTAGCAGGCCTGGCGACTTCCCGTCGCAAGTTTTCTGTCAACGAATTGGTCAATAAAGACATATAGAATCGGTCAACACTTTTGTTGAAGCTCCGGGTTCCATCGGGGAAATCCAATGAACTTAATGGCTTTGCCACGGTAGCGCCCCGGTCAGACTCTCCTGCTGGTACCAAAAGCCGGGGGTTAGGCGGAGGAGGGACATACTCCACTCCTCGGATTACAATTCTGTTGTTGGAGTGCTTGTCGGGAATATGATGCAGGCTATCCATTATAATTTTTTTGTCAGTATCGATGATGATTATGTTTGAATCGCGTCCCAACAGTTCGAGTATTAGGGTCATTTTGGTCATTGAATCAGGCGCCCTACGTTCGCAGGCTATATTAACAACCCTGTCATCGGGGGCACACGTAACGTCAACTATTCGGGAATTCACAAGTCGGGCGCGTAAATAGGCGCAAAATCTTGGTGGCCTGGGAGGATTGGGTATACGTAGGTCCGTAAGATGAATCCTACCCAATTTGGGATCCGCGCTGAGCATGAGGCGTTTCTCTCCCGCTCCTCGCACATAGAGCTTTAGCACTATATCTCTGGGAAGAGGTTGAAATATCTTGGATATTATGCCGCCGTTGATTTCAGATTTTAATTCGCTTACCACCTTCTGAATCAAGTGTAGGTCCATTTTGCCTTTTATACCTCTGGCGCTGATTCCACGAATTTCTGACTATCCTGTCATAATCTGTAATGGCTTGGTTTGACAGCGTTAGAACTGTCTGTTAAAGATTATCGCAAATTTGTGTTCTCTTTAATACGGAGACGATCAAACATGAACCGGCCGATAGGTCGCCAAATTCTTTTCCACGTGTAACCCATCGAGGAATTTACATGACGCTGGAAACCAAAACGCTTGAATTACTCCCCGAGGCCATTAAAATTCTCGAGTCAGGTTTTGACAATTTGCCAGATTTTGAACCAAAGGTCGATCTTGGTCCAATTCGTGAAGTGTTGAATGAAGTAGCCTTACGTATGGGGGACAATTATCCTTACCAACACCCCTTCTACATAGGTCAAATGTTGAAACCGCCGCATCCAGTAGCTCGTTTAGCCTATATGCTTTCATTATGGATAAATCCCAATAACCATGCCCTGGATGGCGGAAGAGCCAGTTCAGCAATGGAAAAGGAGGCAGTAGCTCAAATTGCCCGTATGTTTGGCTGGGAAAATAGTCTGGGCCATCTTTGCAGTGGCGGAACCATGGCTAATCTGGAGGCGCTATGGATTTCGAAATGCCTCAACCCTAATGGTAAGACTTTGGCTTCTGAGCAGGCCCATTACACTCACAACAGAATTTGTGGAGTACTAGGAATACCATTCGAGTCCGTTCCTGTTGACAGTAATGCTAGAATGAAAATTTCGGAACTCAAGAGAGCTTTGGACAAAGGTGACATTTCCACTGTAGTAGCAACTGTTGGCACAACCGCCACAGGGTCCATCGATCCGTTGCCGGAGATACTCCGGCTAAAAGAGGCTTATGGTTTCAGGGTTCACGTGGACGCGGCATATGGTGGCTATTTCATACTTGCGGACAATCTTACTCCCAGGGCTAGGGCCACTTACGATCTGCTGACCGAAGCAGATTCAATAGTGGTGGATCCGCATAAACACGGACTTCAGCCCTACGGTTGCGGTTGCGTGATTTTCAATGATCCTTCTGTAGGGATTTTTTACAAGCATGATTCACCCTATACCTATTTTACCTCCTCTGAAATTCACCTTGGCGAAATCAGCCTGGAATGCTCGAGACCCGGTTCAGCGGCAGTGGCGTTGTGGGCGACTCAGCGATTGCTTCCAATGGTAAAAGGCGGGGAGTTCGCGACCAATTTGGAAAACTGTAGGAGAGCTGCCCTGGAATTTTTCGACCGAATTAGGTCCGACCCGAGGTTTCTCACAGGACAAACCCCTGAATTAGACATAGTGGTTTGGTCGATGAACGCCACCAAAGCCTCAGAAGCGTCAAAACTCAATGACACTCTTTTCGAAAAGGCAGCCATGGCAAATCTGCATCTTGCTAAAGCAAACCTCCCCATGGGACTTTTCCGAGATTACTGGAAAGATTTTATCTGGGATCAGGACCATTTGACCTGCCTTAGAAGCGTTCTTATGAAGCCGGAGTCGCTGGGTTGGATGGACCCAATCTGGAACGCACTGTCCATGATCGTCGATGACGTGATACGTGGTCATTAGTTGAAGGGAGAATTAAAATTAAGCAACTGAGTTCATTGGCGCGCTTTGCCCCGGGGCCTACTATCGATCTTCATGTTCACACCACCATGTCGGATGGGACGATGACCCCCGGGGACCTGGTAAAATTTGCGTCCTCCATAGGCATGAGGGCAATTGCTATCACCGATCACGACACGCTCGATGGCATTGCTCCTGCACAGGCTGTTGTCAATGAACTTGAGCTTGATCTGGAAGTCATACCGGGTGTTGAAATTAGCGCTGAATCTGGTTTCGGGATTCTTCACATTCTTGGTTTTTTTGTCCGTACGGATGAACCCGATCTACAGAAATCCCTTGATTTTTTGAGGGTTGAAAGGCGCTCCAGAGTGCCAAAGATCCTCCAGAAACTTGAGGCTCAAAACGTTTTCATAAGGGAAGAAGAAGTAAAAAAGATCGCTCTTGGTGGCGCTCCTGGCAGACCACACCTGGCAAATCTGATGTCCAGGAAAGGCTACGTCAAGACCATTCAGGAGGCCTTTGAAAGATATCTGAAAAAAGGCGCGTGCGCTTATGTGCCCAAAGTCAAATTACCTGCACATAAGGCTATCCAGTTGATTCTTGGCGCTGGGGGGATACCCGTAATGGCCCATCCTTATTCACTCAACCAGGACGATCCGGATCGCTTTGAAGAAATCCTTCTTTCTCTAATAGGCGTGGGGCTTAGAGGAATCGAAGCTTACTACCCAAAACACACCAGAGAACAAACCAGGATGTATGTCAGGCTTGCAGCCAAATTTGGCCTTGTGATATCAGGTGGTACAGACTTTCACGGTTCAAACAAACCTGGTACAGAGTTGGGGCTATTCCCGGATAGACCCCCATTATCTTATTCGATTCTCGAGGAAATGAAAAAAAGACTTTAAGATCTTTGAAATATCACGGTTAGGTAATGACGGCGTTCAGAAAAATTGCTTTTGTCGGTCTCGATGGTGTCCCGTATTCCCTGCTGCAAAAATTCTTCCAACTCGAACTAATGCCCGGGTTGAGTGAAGTAGCTTCGAAAGGGACTTTTGTGCCAATAAATTCGAGCCTCCCCCCTATTTCTAGTGTAGCCTGGACATCATTTATGACAGGCGCAAACCCGGGCCATCATGGCATATTCGGTTTTACGGATGTGGCAAATGATGAAATCAGGCTCGTCCTGCCATCCTTTGATGATGTCAAAGCACCCGTAATGTGGAATCAATATCCCGAAAAGCGTTCGATCATTATTAACCTGCCCTTTACCTATCCAGCGAGGCCATTAAATGGCATTCTAATCGCCGGTTTTGTGGCCCCTATATTTGAAAGAGCTGTCTTTCCAAATACTTTAGTCCCGTGGCTCAAATCGAGGGGGTACAAAATTGATACCGATAATGTCCGAGCCAGGCAAAACAGGACGCTTCTTATAGAAGACCTTTTTTTTACACTTCAGAAACTTGAGGAAGTAGTTTTCAAGTTCATCGATGAACCGTGGGATATTTTTACGTTCGTAATTACTGGCACAGATCGATTACACCATTTCCTGTTTGACGCGCTGAATGATGAATCACACCCCTATCATGGTGACACAATTTCCTACTATCGGAGAGTGGACGACTTCCTTAATCGATTTTTTCAACACTTGTCAACACAAACACGGCGAGTGATCCTGTCGGACCATGGTTTCACGGATTTAAAAATTAACGTCAATTTGAATAACATGCTGAAGTCTTTGGGATATCTGACCTTTAAATCTGAAACTCCTCGTGACATATCAGACATAAACCCGAAGTCGTTGGCTTTTGCCATGGACCCTACAAGAATTTATATCAATTCGAGATCGAGGTTTAGAGACGGAGCGCTCACAGAAAGCCAGGCCAGCGAAGTGGTTGCGCGGCTAAAAAATGAATTGCGCAGCTTCCGGGTATCGGATTTAGGCCCCCTCCCCTTAAACCTTCAGGCCGATTCAGGTGATGCGCTTTTTACAGAAGTAAAATCCAGGGATGAAATTTATTCAGGTCCACAGTCAGAGTTCGCCCCAGATCTGGTCGTAATTCCCAAACCTGGCTACGACGTGAAAGCGTCGGTCAATGCCAGGTCGATAATTCATGAAGATATTTTTACCGGTTCTCATACCTACGATGACGCTTTTCTCATCGTTGGCGACAGAGAAATTGCTCCAGATTTAATTAATGCCCAAGTTGCTCATGTTATTGATTTGATTCCATGGAAAAGGCGGGCTTTTTGACAAAGATTGGCTTGCCATTTGATTTACCTTCGGTTTAATCCCCTACTCTGGAATAAAATGTCATGTTCAATGTAGTCCTTGTGAATCCCGAGATACCACCTAACACCGGTAACATAGGTAGGTTATGTGTCGCAGTTGGAGCTAGATTACATCTTATCAAACCCCTTGGATTTCACATCGATGATAAACATTTGAAAAGAGCCGGATTGGATTATTGGCAAAAACTAGATCTTGTCATCTGGGAAAGCCTTGACCATTACTTGGGATCGGTGGCTGCGGACAATGTGGTTCTTACCGGTTCGAAACGAGGGAAGCTGCACTACCAGGTAGAATTCAGACCTTGGGACCACATACTTTTCGGACCCGAAACATCAGGCTTATCCAGCAATTTGTTTGGTCGGTTTCCGTCCAGAATAGCCAGGATTCCAATAGACCTTCAAAAAACTCGCAGCTTGAATCTTTCTACAGCGGCAGGAATTATCGTTTTCGAAGGATTGAGACAGTTAAACTATGTCCCGGGATCTAGTTCAGAGGGGATATAATCTATCTACCAGTTGGCGGACCGTGTTCACCAGTTCGGTTAAATCACCAGATTTGACCACAAATGCGTCGAAAGGAAGTGTCGATTGATCAGTTGTCAGATAGGGGTATGCAGAACTAATTACCAAAGGAATCTTCAGCTTCATCCTGTGGAATCTCTCCAGGAATCCCCTGCCGCCAATGCCTGGCATCTTGAGGTCCAGGATTATTACATCAGGTTTGTTGCTCTTGAGCATTCTCAAGGCCTCTTCAGCGTCTGAAGCCTGGATAATTTCAAACCCCTGCTCCTCAAACACCTCCTTGTATAGAAGCCTGACTGAACTCTCGTCCTCAACATGGAAAATTACTGACATTTTTTCCTCGTACCGGAATATTATCATCGCCGCTTGAGGTTAACAACCTTTTCAAAATCTTTAAAAATGAGGTCGTATTTTGACGTTGAAACCTATAATACCCAAACCACTTTCGAAAGGTTGCGTCGTTGGAGTAGCGGCGATTTCTGGCCCAGTAAACGCTACGGACATGGAAAACGGAGCCTCATTTCTTGAAAAATTGGGGTTCAGAGTTCGGTTCTCGAGAAATCTATTTCTCAAGCAGGAATATCTGGCTGGTTGTGATGCTGAACGTGCCGAGGGTCTGAACATTTTCCTGGCGGACCCAGAAGTAAGGGGAATTTTTTTTGCCCGTGGTGGCTACGGTTCAATGCGCGTAATCCCAAAGATCAATTACGATGCGATTTTGCGTGACCCCAAACTAATGTTAGGAATGAGTGACATTACAGCTTTTTCGCTGGCCGCTTTCAGACAGGTGTGCATTGTTACACTAGCTGGTCCCATGCTTGCAGGTCAAGTTAGTTTAGGTTTAGACAGTGATTCTGAAAATTCACTCATTGAAGCCATTACTTGCCCTATCGAACGTTATCAGCTCATTAGAAATGTTGAGCGCTCGAAATTGAAAATATTACAGACTGGTAAGACCGGTGGATATCTGATCGGCGGCTGTCTTTCCCTGATTGTTTCTCTCGTTGGCGCTCCGTATTGTCCAAATTTTCAGAATTGTATTTTATTTATTGAAGATGTAAATGAACCAGTCTATAAGATTGACCGTATGCTTACCCAGCTTAAACTTGCTGGAGTATTCGACCAGCTCAATGGCGTAATAATATGTCAATTCTCAGGGGAGGATTCGGAAATTACAGGGGCAGCCGTCGAACGGATAGTACTCGACTATGTCAATTCATCTAATGTGCCAGTAATTTCCAATTATCCACATGGTCACACCCTACCAAACATGACCCTGCCGGTGGGGATTCCTGTGAGCTTCGAGGTCTCTGAAGATAGCGTAACTTTAAGTATCCGTTGAACAGTATCTTGCCAATAAAATTGTCTTACAGGAGCGATGATCAAAGTTGACAGCCAGGATCTTAACCAGTCAAGTCTCTTCAGAAAAGAAATTGATAACTCGGGCGGCGGGGATAGTCGGTTTTTGGACAAGTATCAGCAGGATTTCCGGGTTCGTCCGGGACATGATCATCGCTGTTTTTCTGGGAGCTGGAAGTGGGGCTGACGCTTTTTTCGTAGCTTTTCGCATACCGAATCTGCTTCGCCGACTGTTCGCAGAAGGCGCCTTGTCAGCAGCATTTGTTCCTACATTTATTGACACGATTCATCGAGAGGGAAGAGACGAAGGGCTCCGACTTGGAAGGATCGCTGTCACATTTGCGACGCTGGTGTTAATCCTGATCACGTTACTAGGTATTATTTTTACTCCTCAAGTAGTCCGAGTCACAGCGCCAGGATTTTTGGAAGACCCTGCAAAATTCGGTCTCACCGTGTCACTGACGAGGATAATGTTTCCGTATATACTTTTCATTTCTCTCGTGGCCTTGATCTCAGGGATATTGAACAGCTTTGGAAGGTTTGCGGCTCCTGCTGCTGCGCCGATTCTTTTGAACCTTTCGATGATTGCCGGTGTCCTCGGT
>JBMFSZ010000183.1:5228-7143 GCA_049967315.1 Desulfomonilaceae bacterium | reverse complement strand
CACCGGACATCCCGCAGAACACTTCCCACACTGGTAACACTGATTGACTACTGATATTAAATCCGCCGACATGGGCGTCGATCTTACCTGATTAGCTGCAAAAGTTTGAGGATTCATGGAATTTCCCAATTTGAGCTGGAATTAAAATTTTACTGACCTGGCGTCATTCGGAAGGATAACAGACGTAATATTAAACTCGTGGTCCATCCATGTCAAGTCAGAATCCTCCAGTTGTATCGTCACAATGAAGCGTTTGCCCTATCGCTTGACTGCACTATCATGTCACAGTATAAGATTGAAATATTGACGAGAAGGGTTTTGGGAGACGAAAATGAAACTTTACAATCTCAGCAGGTTAGCAAAAGAACAAGGTGGGGAATATGTGCTAGGTATGAAAGATCTTCATACTGGCGCCTGCTATTTAATTTACGGGACTCTCGAGCCTAAGGAAAAGGACCGTCTTGTCAAACCCGGTGAGGGCCACGAGGAAATACTCTTGGCTGTTGATGGCAGATTGATCATCGAAAACGAAAAGGGCAAAACAGTTCTGGAACCGGGGCATGCCACGCATGTCAAAGAAGAAGAGGCATTTTTTATTTCCAATCCGTCTGAGAAAACTGTTATATATGTTTTGGCTGGTGGGCACTCGAAGCCTCATCATTAGAGCTCACCATCAGAATTGAACTCTCGGAAGAGTGATACCGCTGAACGCCTGAGTGGTGGAATTGGTAGACACAAGGGACTTAAAATCCCTTGGGGCTTGTCCCCGTGACGGTTCGAGTCCGTCCTCAGGCACCAGTAACCATTAGGTTTGTTAGACAACCAATCTGAGTCCAAAATCAATACTTTTACATTTTTGCTAATATTTTGGCACAAAGGAACGTCACCACATCCTTTTCAGGATAATTGGACTTTCTTACATCCTGTCCCACGCTTTCATCTAGGGCTGGGGCCTTTTTTGTGCTAGGGGAAGGCCATATTCCGCAAGGAGTTATACATGTGGTTTAGATTGTTCAAACAGGTCACGAATTTGGAACTCCAGGTTAATATAGGCCTCTGATGGGCTTTACTCTTGGCACACAATTCGGACCCGACTGTAAATATCGCCTCAGGTTGCCACAAGAAAGATTCATTCTGCGCGTTTTGTTTAAGGCCTTATTGATGAAAACTTTTCGATTGACGAGATCAAATCAATATCTGTTTGTTCGTCAAACCAACTTAAAGAATATTGTAAAATCTTGTATCAATCTTCTCAAATTTCTAGAGAAAGATGGTCTGCTATATTGTTCGCGTTGGAAGAATTGCCCATCAAAACTTCGAATCATCAGATAGAAAATCCACCCTAGAAACGGGGTTGCTGGATTTGTCATGAATCGTCTCGCCGAAAGCGTCGAACATGAAGAACTGAATCTTATTGTTTATAGCTTTTTGGATGGATCTGGATACCCCTTGTTTTCTAGTCAAAAGTGAAACAGAATAAAGTTCTTACCCCCAACAGTTGAAATCCATGCCGTCTAGGATGATTGCGGCGACATGCAAATTTACTCAGGAAGTTTTTTCAATTTGGAAATTGTTATGTAGCGTGCACTTATAAATTGATTTTACTTTTTTAATCTTAAGACTGCTCCATGATTGTTGTTTGTAATTAATCTTTAGGTCAATTGATAACCATAAACTTGGCTGAAATGAGATTGTTAATTGTATGGCGATTACATCTTGTAACAAATCGTCTTTTTAATTCTTAGGCTTTCTCCTTTGTTTTTAACTGCGGAGGTGTTGTCCTATGAGCTGTGACCACAAGCCCGGAGGACAGTCAACAGAAAGATTTGGCGAAATGCGCCTTGAACTCCCTGGCTCAAGTTCCGTAAAGAACGTGAAGAATCAGTTGGACGTGAATTACCGCGGGATACTCAGT
>JBMFSZ010000183.1:0-5218 GCA_049967315.1 Desulfomonilaceae bacterium | reverse complement strand
TGAGGGAAGCAATCTATGTGAAACAGGGTGGCTCTATAAAATTCATGAACCAGGCCTTTTTAAGGCTTACTGGATTTTCAAAAGCTGAACTTCTAGATGGCAATGCAATAGAAGCGGCCATCCATCCGGATGACAAGAAAATCGTAACCCATTTCCATACACGCCGATTAAAAGGTGATCGCTCTTCCCACGAGTATCAATTGAGACTTGTTTGCAAAGACAATTCCCTGAAATGGTTAGATGTCGAATCAACGTTGATCATGTGGCAGAGTGAACCGGCTGACCTCTGCGTTTTGAGTGATATCTCGGAACGCAAAAAGCTGGAAATGCTGGAATCCATCGTTGATAGTCTTCCAGTGGCAATAAGCTTTATGGATTGCGATGGACGCTATATATTGAGGAATAGGACTCATAAAGAATGGTGGGACGAGCATACCGAAAATATTCTCGAACTAACTGTTCGTCAGGTGATGGGAGATCAACACGAATCATTTCATGCTAATGGGTTATCCGCTTTAGCTGGTAAAAAAATATCGACTGAGACGACCATCAAATTTGGCAACGGTGTAACACGCGATATCTTATCAAGGATCGCGCCTTACCAGGATACCGGGGGCGAAATCAAAGGATTGGTAGAATTTAATACGGATATGACTGACATGAAAATAGCCCGGCAAAAGGATACTGAGAGTAAAACAGACTTTAGGTGTGTCTATGAAAACTTGACAGACGGAGTTCTTCTGACATCGCTGGATGGTAAAATTTTAATGGTAAATCCTGCAGCCTGCAGATTTTTTGAAAGAACAGAAGCGGAAATTTGCCAGCTGGAGAGAGACCAAATCAGAGAATTGATGGATCCTGATTTAACTCTACTCTTAGAAATGCTGAAGCGGAATGGCAGGATAGAACATGAAGTCAATTTAAAACAATCGGGAGGGAAATCGATTCAAACTGAGTTAACAGGATCTATTTTTAGATTCCGTGACGACAGAGAAAGCGCAATCCTGTGTTTCAGGGACGTGACGGCTCGCAAGCGGTCCAACGAAAATGTGCGCCAGATCGAGAACAAATACCGGAAACTGACGGAACTTCTTCCTCTAGGGATTTTCGAGTTGGACATCACAGGCAGGTTCACATTTGCAAATCCCGCATTAAAACTGCTTCACGGCCATAACCAAGATGATGACTTGGCCCAACTCTGTCTCATGAACGTGGTAGTGACTGAGGATCAGACCAGGTTGGCGGAAGACCTAAAAAAACTGATTAGCGGAGAAACTATCCTGTCCGGTGAATATTTAGGGATGAGGAAAGACGGCACAACTTTTCCGATTTTAGTTAATGCAGTTCCAATATTTGAGAATGACGAAATAGCCGGTTTCAGTGGAGCGATTTCTGATATCTCCCTCTTGAAAGAGACGGAACGGAAAAAGGAAATGATGCTGACGCAGTTCTTGCAAGCCCAAAAACTGGAGGCATTAAATACACTCGTAGGTGGGTTGGCTCATGACCTGAATAACATCCTTCAAATTATCCTCGGCTATTCTCAGTTGCTTCTGGAGGAGAAGAAAAAGGGAGAGCCAGATTATGAGGACCTTCAAACAATAGTTTTGCGGGTCAAAGAGGCTGCGCAATTGATCGAAAAGTTGATGGCCTTCAGTCAAAAAGGACCTGCGCCTTTGATTCCGCTGAGTCTAAACAATATGGTCAAGGACCTTACCACATCAATACGGCATAGCGTAGGCGAAGCGGTTGACATTCAGCTGGAATTGGCGAACTCGTCAACAATGATCCGCGGGAATCGTTATCAACTTGACCAGGTTATCATGAACCTGGTCTTAAATGCGGCTGACGCCATGAGCGATCAAGGTAAACTTACGATTTCAACAGAAGAGGCGCCACTCGACGAGGAATGTTGCTCCCTTTTTCAAGGAATGAAACCGGGGACCTATACTATGCTATCGATTCGAGACACTGGTCGAGGAATGGATGAAAAGACGCTAACCAGAATTTTTGAGCCATTTTTTACAACAAAACAAAGGGGATCATCTCGGGGCACAGGGCTTGGTCTTTCAGTGACACAGGGGATCGTTCAACAGCACGGAGGCTTCATAACCTGCAAAAGTGAAACCGGGAGAGGAACCGAGTTCAAGGTTTACTTTCCTTCTATGGCGGCTTCTGACCAGCCCATTAAGAGTGTAATTGGAACAGATCAGGTAAGAGAAATTAGAAAGGTCCTCATTGTCGAGAACAATCCAGTTGTCGCTGAAGTTGTGAAGAAGAGTCTTGAATGGCTTGGTTACTCTGTAATTGTGGCTAGCTCTGAGGCAGAGGCGGTTGAGAGCTATAAAGCTCGGAAAGAAGAAATTTCGTTGGTAATCATTAATTTCGGTCCCGAAATATCCGCTAAAGAATGCCTAATGGAATTGATAAAGGTTAACCCCACAGTTAAAGTGCTTATCTCAAGTAATTATGATCCTAAAGATGGTTTGCATACCGAAATCAGGCCATTTGTCAAAGGGTTTATATACAGGCCGTTCGGTTTGGCCGAACTAGATGAGGCGGTCGGAAGAGTCTTACATACGTGACTGCCCACTTGACATCGAGGTGAAAATAGTTTGAGGTTATTGCTCACCCTTAAATGGTAATTTTCAATCATTATTTTAGGGAATCCCTTGGGATCCCGAACAACGTAGCCACTCCCACAATAGTTCAGAAAGCAAGATCCGTCAAAATAAGCTTTGAAACCCATTAATTGAATCCTTCAATCCGAGGAATTTCAGCGATCACAAAAAACACCATGATTGGTAAGACATTAGTGGCTCTCCTACCCCACGGTGTTTTTTAAATCAAGTTAGGAAAATGTTAGGATGAAAAAATCAAGCTAAGGCGGGTCTTATGTAGTTTAATCGCTTGCATGTGTATCCCTTTGAGCCTGAACGGACCCGGCGGACGTGGCAAATTCTCAGTCTACAGAAAGAAGTCGATCTATGTTGTTAGGCAGACTAATGGTAACCGTACGCCGATTTTTCCGTGGCCCAGACATTGTCTTCGAGGGCTCTAATACGGCGTCCATAGTCATCCAGTTGATCACTGATTTTGTAAAGAACGTCCTCGGCCCCATCGTGAGTTGGATAAGCTCCAGCCGAACGAACCACCATTCTGTAGACGTCCGGGTTGTCTATTATCATGCAGGGAGTTAACAGATTTTCGGAATAAGGCTGCTTAGATCTTATGGTGGTGAAAAAATCGCTGTTGAGAACTTCGAACAAAGACTTGCCATGAATTTTATCTACAGCGAAATGTGTAAAAACACATGGCTCCACATCACCGTTCGCGTTGATGTGAATGTAGTTCCTGCCGCCTGCGATACACCCACCAACATAAGGAGCGTCGTTCCAAAAGTCAGCGATAAAAATAGGGAATTTTTGTCGGAGCGCTGAACCCCTTCGTCTGAGATATTCCCTTTGATCGGGAGAAGGCATGAGTTGAACGTCCGGGTTTTTGCCAACAGGCATGAATAGAAAAAACCAGCAAATCATGCAACCTTTGTTAACCAGATGAGCAAAAAAATCATCACTGGTCAAACGCTCTACATTTTGAGATGTTACGGTTAAGGAAGTCCCGAATGGAACCCCCCTGTCTTTCAGTCTGTCCATAGCAACCATAACTTTCTTGAAAACCCCTTTTCCACGGCGATTATCCGTCGCTTCTTCGAAGCCTTCCAAGCTAATTATAGCTCCAGCGTTTCCCAGCCTATACAGTTCATCCGCGACAAATTCGCTTATAAGCGTGCCATTAGTGTAGAACATGAAATACATGTCATTGTGTTTTTCGATTAGCCGAAATAGCTCTTCGCTACGGGTCAGGGGTTCTCCCCCACTGAAAACTATAAACATTATTCCCATAGAACGGGCTTCGGAAAGGATCCTATCGAGTAAATCGAACGGTAATCCCTTATCTCGAACATATCTTCCAGAATAACAACCGCGGCACTGAAGATTGCACTGCATAGTAGGACTGATTAGAATTGTGAAAGGTGGGGAGAATCCATGTTTGGTCGCAAACTCTTCTCTCAGCGATGAACTCTTCAAGAGTCCGTTAATGAAGAGATTTCTTGCAACCGTTTTCAGGCAATGCGGTGAGAGTTCCGTCATTACGCGATGAAACATTCTGGTGGCTTGGCCGTTTTCACCTTCCCTGAGACTGTCAAGAACCGCGCTAACCGCCGCGTTCGCATTTTCTCCGGATACAAGCCGGGACGCCAAGTAGCTCAATTTGAGAAATGTGTCAGGAGCCACATATGAGATCATGTCCACCATCGTAGACGCGATCTGTTCTTGTGTCATTGATTTAACCCTATCTAACCATTCCATCAGAACCCCCAAAATTCCGTGATGATGGTCAGGGCCAATACTGGTTCAATAAACCCACAAACCTAGCAGTCTACAACCTAAACAGATATTGGCAGGCCGATGACCGATCATCAAATGTTTGTAGGACCCCCAAAAGGCAAAATCGGTAAATTATGCTCAAAGATCTATTTTGACCAATTATATCTACTAAACTCTCAAATTGATCCAGTCAATGAAAAAATAAATTTTAACTGGTAGATCCAATCTCAAATTCTTTTGAGGACAGATTGGAAACGATCTCAACTTCCATAAAAAAGTCACGTTTCCGATTTGATAAAAGGTTGGATTATTGATCGATTTTCGTCGAAACTTTGTCATTAAACCTCTTGAAGTCTATCACGAACCTCTCGTGAGTCCCTTCCGAAACTTGATCAATTCCGTCGTCAACTGATACAGAAAAAGTCAACTTACGCCTCTCCACCTTTTCCAATTTTCCTTTCACAGTAACGGTAAGACCCGGTGGTGTCGCAGCGGAATGAGTCAAACAGACCGCAATACCCACTGTCTGTTCCCTGGGCCAGTCCAGGTGTGGGTTGATCGCCCGGATGCACGCCCATTCAACTAGTCCCACCAGGAACCCAGTCGCCAGCACCCTCGGCATCTCCTGAAACTCTCGTGATTCAGTTAGTAGAAATGGCACGGTCCTGTTATCTGGAACAGTGTATGTGAAATCAAACGTTAAGCCTGGCCTTAAAGAATCTTTCATGACAATACCTCCATCTCAAGAAGTTTTTGCTTTTTAATCAATGATAGAGGTGATAAGTTTATAATTCAAATTAATAGATTTAATTAAATCAATTAGACAG
>JBMFSZ010000182.1:0-7148 GCA_049967315.1 Desulfomonilaceae bacterium | reverse complement strand
TCAATCGCGTTTGTGAGGACATTATACGCGAAAAAATTCCTTTAAAGATTCTATGTAAACTTATCTTCCTTACCCTCATAACGATCCATCGTGAAAACGAAGAAGCTACAAAAATTATCGGGAGATCGCACTTTGATGACCGAAATGCAGCACCAGTTCGTGGATAGAGAATCTGGTAAAATCAGGACCGAAAAATTCCTGGGGGATAATTCGATTAACTTTCTTTATTCAATGGCCAGAGAGAAAGCTCCTCTGCTTTTTCAGGCTATCACGGGCTCCAGATTTTCCAGTGAGCTCCTTGCATTTCTAAAATTTGACATGGGGGTGTGGCCGCCTTCACGAAAGACATTGGAAAGCCTGGGCATTAACCTAGACGAATGCCTGCATCCCGAGGATTTTACGACTATGCGCCGCGTATTTGAACGTCAGATTCGTTATTGGGATTGCCGTCCAATGCCCGAAGATCCAGCATCTATTGTATCACCGGCCGACTCACGGGTAATAGTGGGTTCATTGAGTGAAACATCCAGTCTATTCCTCAAGGAGAAGTTTTTTGATTATGAAGAGCTTTTGGGAACAGACCAGACCCGCTGGCTAGGTGAATTTTTGAACGGGGATTTCGCCATATTCAGATTGACCCCAGAAAAATATCATTACAATCACACGGCGGTAGCAGGAAAAATTCTGGATTTCTACGAAATTCCAGGAGGATATCATTCGTGCAATCCATCGGCGCTGATAAACATCGTCACCCCGTTTTCGAAAAACAAGCGGGTTGTAACCATAATTGATACCGACATTCCTGGTGGAACCGGGGTTGGTCTGGTGGCCATGATTGAAATCGTGGCTCTGATGATCGGAGAAATAGTTCAAGCATACAGCGATTCACAATACTGCGATCCCAAACCGATAACTCCCGGGATGTTTGTGAAAAAGGGAGCGCCCAAAAGTCTTTACCGGCCAGGGAGCAGCACCGACCTGCTAGTTTTTCAGCCTGGCAGAATCGAATTTGCAGATGATCTGGTGCGGAATCTTTCTCGAAGCAACATCAATAGCCGCTTTTCTTTGGCATTAGGCAAACCGTTGGTCGAAACAGATGTCAAGGTTCGATCACTTATAGGCAGAGCTATACTTCAAAATCATGAGTTTATTGTCCGGAATATTATTAAATGCATGGACAATTTTGAGCGGAGTAACTGGAATGTATAATGAAATTTTTGTTTTCGCTTTAGGAACCAGTTTTGTTTTGTTATTTTCATGGGCGTTCAAAACATTGCCGCGTGAAAATTGGCAGATCTTGGCCACGATTCCCTGGACCAAGGACACTCGTGGAAATTGGCAGGGTCTAAATATAACATATTACGGGTTCTTCATTGCATTGGCTACTTCAGTTGCGGTGGCCATTTTGTTGATTCTCACATCATCTATCGGGGTACCAATTAGCACGACATTCCTTTTGGCAGTTTTTATTCTTCTGATAGGACTGATAACGTCCAAAGTCATAGCTTCTCTTGTAGAAAACAAACCATATACTTTCACAATAGCCGGCGCGTGTTTCTCTGGGGTTTTCATCGTTCCACCAACTGTCTGGGCACTCGACCACCTAAATCCGGCAGGGTCTTTCAGCGTCCCGCCAATTCCGATGATGGCCGCGCTGGCTATTGCCTATACCTTTGGCGAGGGGTTAGGAAGATTGGCCTGTATCAGTTTTGGATGCTGTTACGGGAAACCGTTGTCACACTGTAGACCAAACATTGCCAGATTTCTTGGCAAGTATGTATTTGTGTTCACAGGCAAAATGAAAAAAATTGCTTACGAAAGCGGTCTCGATGGGCAGCGGGTTGTCCCCGTACAGGCAATGACCGCCCTATTGCACGTTGCAGCGGGACTAGTCACAATTTGTCTATTCCTGAAAGGCCACTTTACCAGCGCTCTTATGATTGCAATGGTTTCGACGCAGTGCTGGAGAGTATTGTCTGAGACGCTGAGAGCGGATTTCCGGGGTCATCAGAAATTTACCGCGTATCAGATGATGGCTCTAGTCTCCATACCTTATGTGTTTCTATCCGCAAGCCTGCTAAGCGGACTCGCTTCACCTACGCCAGACATAAAAGTCGGAGTAGGAGCGCTGTGGGATCCTGCGGCAATACTTTTTATCGAAATTGCCGGGCTAGCGACCTTCTTGTGGACCGGTCGCAGCATGGTCACTGCATCAACTATTTCTTTTAGAGTTATGAAAGATAGAATTTAAAATTCGGCAATTAGAATCAGAAGATTTTATCCAAAACGGCCTGTTACATATTCCATGGTTTTTTCGACCTTCGGATTAGTAAATATTGCTGTGGTTTCGCCGTATTCTATTAGTTTACCCATATACATGAAAGCGGTGTTGTCAGATACCCTCGCAGCCTGTTGCATATTGTGGGTTACTATCACGATTGAGTACGACCCCTTTAGTTCGTCAACGAGGTCCTCAATCTTGGCAGTGGCTACCGGATCCAAAGCCGAACATGGCTCATCCATAAGCAGTACTTCGGGTTCCCCCACTATTGCCCGAGCAATACAAAGTCTCTGTTGCTGGCCCCCTGACAAACCCAAAGCGTTGGCGTTCAGTCTGTCTTTGACCTCATCCCAAAGAGCGGCACTTTTCAACGCTTGTTCCACAGCTTCGTTAAGAGTTTTTTTGTCTCGAACCCCATCAACTCTCAGCGGATAAGCAACATTTTCCCAGATGGACATCGGAAAGGGATTGGGTTTTTGGAAAACCATACCCATCGTTTTTCGCAAGGCTATTACATCGACTCCAGACCCGTATATGTCCTCATTATCAAGCGACATTTTTCCAGTTATTGTCAAACCATCAATAAGATCATTCATTCGGTTGATGGACCTTAGCAGCGTCGACTTTCCACAGCCTGACGGTCCTATGAGAGCTGTAACCAAGCCTCTTTGAATCGTCATGGTGATGTCGAAAAGAGCCTGAGTTTTACCGTACCATAAATTAAAATTCTTGATGGCCAGTAAATCGCCCTGTTGACCCCTCCTTTCATGATAGACGGTTGAATCGCTTTTCTGATACCTCGACGTCATTGGGATCTCCTAGAAATGCCCAGTAAAAAACTTTCTCTTCAAACGGTTTCTAACAATAATGGAAACAATATTCATGGAAAATACCAGGGTGATGAGCAATAGCGTGGTAACATAGACCATTGGAATTGCCGCTTCAGAGTTTCTCGATTGAAAAGCAAGGTCGAAAATGTGGAACCCGAGATGCATGAAACTTCGTTCCAAATGGATATACGGTGGGAATTGATCTATTGGCAGCTCCGGCGCCATCTTCACAACCCCTACCAACATTAAAGGGGCTACTTCACCGGCCCCTCTAGCCATTGCCAGGATAAGACCTGTCATGATGCCAGGCATCGCCCTTGGTAGCACAATACGCCTGATAGTTTGCCATTTTGAAGCTCCACAGGCGAGGGATCCTTCTCTCATTGACTGGGGAACCGCAGCTAGCGCCTCCTCAGTAGCCACTATCACAACGGGCACGGTTAAAAGGGCGAGAGTCAGGGACGCCCACAGCAAGCCACCTGTTCCAAAGGTAGGATTCGGGAACCTTTCGGGAAAAAATATCTGATCTATACTTCCACCCAACACGTAGGCGAAGAACCCCAAACCGAAGACCCCATAAACGATTGATGGCACACCGGCCAGGTTGTTTACGCAAATCCGGATTATCGAAACCAGTCTGCCCTGTTTTGCGTATTCTCTCAAATACAGTGCGGCTACAACTCCAAAAGGAGCAACGATCAGAGCCATCAAAACCGTCATGCAAAAAGTCCCGAAAATTGCAGGGAGAACTCCTCCTTCGGTATTTGCTTCACGGGGCTCCTGAGTAAGGAACTCCAGCCACCTTGAAAAATAAATTTGAATCCTGTCCCAGGAAGAAAGCTTATTTGCCTGATAAAACCTTACAATGTCAGAAAGTTTCATTTCCTTCTTTTTGTTTTCAACATCTGACATTGTGATGGTGTATTTTGAGTCCACCTGCCTTAGCGCATCGGCTTCACCTGACAATTCCTTGTATTCCCTATCAAGCTTGGCCTCTTGCGTCTTGAATTTTTTTTCAGCCAATTTGTAAGCCGGACTATCCAGCCCATCTCGCAATTCAACTTTTTTAAGATACAGCCTATTGCTTTCAAGATAATGGTTTACAGCAAGGAGTCTCCCTTTTTCGATCTTCTGAATTCTTTGGCGACGGTTTTCGGCCTCCTGATGAACTTTACGCAGCTTTTGCCAGGAAAGTTTGTTTTTATCTACCACCACTCCGTTCAGATCAATCGAATCAATCTTTCCAATAAATGGACCCCACTCCATCCTTTCAACATAAACAATGTCTGTGGGTTGGGAAATATTCCTGATGTCATAACTGGCTACCCATTTATAATCTTCATTGTAGAGGTCAAAGTTCCCGGTTTTGTACAAACACCTCTTCAGAAAACCGTCGTTGGCTTTCAGTTCTTTCTTTGCCGCCTCCGGAAGATTCCTGACCATGTCCGGCTCGGGTCTGTATGTCTCGCACCTGACCAATTCGCCTGCCACCCTCGAGCCATTGGCAAGTTCTACAACTTGAATTCTGTTTGGAAAAAAGGTTAGCAAACCATTGTAGAGAATAAGGGCGACAAAACCAACTATCATCATCAAACCTATGACTAGCGAGCCGCCCAATATCCAGAGAAATGGTTCGCCACGCGATTTAAAATCGCGGTTTCTACGCCGCTGGATATTATCAACGTGAGAATGTAGATTTTCGTCGTTCATTGGGCTAACCCTAGAGTTTCAGGGCTCTCTTTCGAAAACGCTGACGAACCAGTTCAGCTAATGTATTTATAACGAATGTCATAGCGAACAGGACCAATCCGGTGAGAAACAGGGTTCTGTATAAAGTTCCATCCTTGGGGGCTTCCGAAAGTTCAACCGCAATATTAGCGGACAAGGCTCTTAGCCCACTAAAGATGTTGAGATCCAGGACCGGCGTATTACCTGTAGCCATTACAACAATCATAGTCTCACCCACTGCACGGCCCATTCCGATCATCATGGCTGAAAACACCCCACTGATAGCCGTTGGTAATACTACCCACATTGCGGTCTGCCATGGGGTCGCTCCGCAACCCAAGCTTGCTGAGCGAAGCTGGTCTGGAACTGCGTTCAAAGCGTCTTCAGCGAGGGTATAGATAATAGGTATGACAGCAAAACCCATAGCAAAACCAACCACAAGGGTGTTGCGTTGAACATACGGGCCGACAACTGAACCACGAGGATCAATGCCAGCAAAACTAAGTAGCGCTGACAAAGCGTAGGACAAAATGACCGTTATCAAAAGAAAAACCAGCCACCTGGCAAAATCTACGATTGATCCATAAGGCGCTTTTAATGTCCTGATACGACTGTTAAAAGAAGCCGCAAACGTCCTTGTATAGAGATAAGTCAAACCACCCGCTACTATTGGGATGGTCATTAGAAACAAAAAAGGCGTAGGGCTGCCGTGGTCACTATTAAGCCAGGATTTGAGATTGCCGTCAAAGAAGATTTTCTCAAAGTATGGCCCGGCTCCATACGCGGCGGTCAATCCCAAAACCACAACCAGACTGATAAGAATCAACTTTGGGACCCCGTCGAGTTTAACACTTATACGAACCGGGAGCATTTGCCAGAAAAACGCGGATGCTATAAGGCATAACGGCAATACTACAAAAGCCAGTAATACTGCCGCAATCCACGACTCTACCACTGGAGCTAGAACCATAGCGGCTACGAAACCAAGGATCACGGAAGGTAGAGAAGCCATAACCTCCATCACGGGTTTAATTTTATCCCTTACATGATTGGAAACAAATTCAGAAGTATAAACAGCGGCGAAAAGAGCCAGAGGAGCCGCAAACAACAAAGAATAAAAGGTCGCCTTCAGTGTTCCGAATATCAGAGGGATCAGGGAAAGTTTGGGTTCGAAAGCGTCTGTAGCTCCTGTCGACTGCCATGTGTATGATGGGCCAGGATATCCTTCGTACCAGACTTTTCCGAATAGTGTTTTCCATGAAATTTCGGGATGGGGTATAGAGATTCCCCAGAATTCGGCTTTTCCCGTTTCTCCTATAGCTATAAGACCATCTAGGCGGGGAGATAACGCAATTTCGCCCATGTGTAAGCTACGTGGCTCGGCGCCTAGTTCAATCAACGATTTTTGACTTATTCCATGAATTAATTGTATCGCTCCATTGCCATCAAGCGTCGCAAATGTTTTGCCATTTTGGCTTGGGCTGAATCCTTTTATGCCTGAGAGCTGAGGTTGAAATTCCCTGGCCGGAATCATACTCATACCGTCATTCGTGTTGGCGTCCCCTCTTTTCAGAAGAAAATAGATCGTAAGATTTCCACTGGAGTCACCGACGACTATTGATCTTGCGCCCAATAAAGTGCTGAATACCGTAAGCTGGCTGCCAGACGGAACTACCGTAATGGTTTCTGCTAATTGCGGACTGGATTCGTTGCGTAAATCATATCGGAATACGTGTCCCTGACGATCTGCAAGCATAACATTGTCTCCAGTATCGTTAATGATCGCAAATCTGAAATCCTGTTTTTGTTTTGGAACTGGTAGCGCAATTTTATTAACTTGAGTGGTACGCGAGCGAGTCAACATATTGGTTTTTGTTTCAGTCGTAACAAAATGAGCCTGACCTGAAGCATCGGCTCCAAGAAGATAGCTCTTGGGTCGGTCACCGAAATCTACGAGGCGATAATCCAAAGCTATAATCGGACTACCCGATTCTGAAATTTTTATCTCAGGATTCAATTTTATCTCGACAAACACTTTTCTGTATCCCTTTCCAGGGATTTTTGAAAAGACAGCTTCTGTTCCAATACTGTCGCGTTCATCGAGTTTTTTTAATTCCTTGGGAAGTTGCTCTGGACGGATGATTTCGTTTCTGAAATCGATTTCGCCCAATCTTACAGTGCCATCCTCAAAACCGAATGCAAGATGATTATTATCGATAGTTTTGCCAATAGAAGTCAGCCGCTTGTTACCAAAATTGAACGAGAGCCGTCCCAAGGACGTCCCGGTTTTCGCATGCCAGAGATAAACC
>JBMFSZ010000181.1:0-7148 GCA_049967315.1 Desulfomonilaceae bacterium | reverse complement strand
GAGGGTAGCAGCATGAACAAGCAGCTTGCACCTAAAGATCGCGTTCAAGTGTCTCAAACCTTCGGACCACTTCTTATTTTTTATTTTTGTAAGCTGTTTCCTGTTTCTTGCCTGGATGAAACCTCACGGTACCATGCTCTGGGCAACTATAACAACCTTGGTCCTGGTAGCGGGGCTCATGGTGGCAAAGAAAAAAGGTCCTGAAATTAAATCAATAGCGGCCACTGACAGTCACATGGATTTAATTCTGTACCTGGCTGACTCGCCCGAAAAGGGCATCCACATATTCTTCCGGCGTCCCAGAGAAGAAGCTATATCAAGGCCTAAGCTAAATGAAGCCTACGTAACTTTTTACAATCCTCGTCACGGCACGCCAAAAAGGTTGGCAAAGAACCATTTCAGGATGGTCGCCATGAAAAGAAGCATCTACCAACACATAGTTGCACTGCTAAAGGTAATTGAGTACGAATTCCAGGATCGTGACGTAACCATCCATTTTGGTTGGCCATTATCATCGTGGATCGATCGACTGTCCATCGGCGTGATGGTTTTCAACATCATGAGACTGCCGAAAATGTTCAGTAGTTTCAGTTTCAACATCAATTATCCTGGTCGGACATTCAAACTTTTCCGAAAATGATCGGAAAATTTAACGGTTGTTCTGGAATTGTTCCCTATTACGAAATATTTTGAGTCCTTCAAACCACAAAATACTTAGGACGCCTGCTGAAAAACATAACACTAGATCGTTTATGTGGAGTTTTGAGAAGTGAAAAAGGTCTCTTAATGTGGAAATGGAAAGGACTGCCCCTAGAAAAACCAGGGTTCCCGAAATTACAGCCCATAAAGCCTTGTTGGGAATCGTCAATGTCCTGATTATGGTTTGAGACCACGACCTGTTAGCCAAAATAAGCCCAAGATTTGCGACCACCAGTGTTGTAAAAGTCAATGCCCTAGCATCAGGCTCACTGTGTCCTCTATATAACGTAATGGCGTACACGAGAGCTACGACAAACAAAACCCCGACCCCCTGTAAGAGGCTGACACCAATCGTTTTGATCCCAAACAGCCTTTCATCACTCCTTCTGGGTGGTCTGCGCATGACATTACTTTCCTCAGGTTCCGCTTCAAAAACCAGTGAGCAGGCCGGGTCGATAATTAGCTCTAAAAAAGCAACGTGAACCGGATAAAGAACGAGGGGCCAACCAAGCAGTATCGGGATAAATGACATTCCCGCTATTGGCACATGTATAGCAAAAATATAAGTCATTGTTTTCCTCAGATTATCGTAAATCCTCCGGCCTGTCTTTATGGTCTCAACAATGGACAGGAAATCATCATTCAATAAGACAAGTTCAGCGGATTCACGAGCCACATCTGACCCCCTGCCCCCCATAGCAATACCAATATTAGCGGCCTTGAGGGCGGGAGCGTCATTTACTCCGTCGCCCGTCATGGCCACAATATCCCCGTTTGCTTTGAGCGCATCCACAATTCTGAGTTTTTGTTCAGGAATAGCACGAGCGAACACATTCACCGTTTTAAGGCGTTCTCGCAGCTCTTCTGGCCCAATAATCTCCATTTCAGCGCCAGTGATAATTTGATCCCATTTTTTAAGACCCGCCTGTTTGGCTATGCTCTGAGCAGTCTCTGGATAATCACCAGTAATCATGATCACTCGAACTCCTGCTTCGTAACAATCCAGGAGCGCAGATGGCACACTGGGTCTTATTGGGTCGGCAAATCCTATTAAGCCAATAAATTCAAAAGGGAAATTATGTTGATTTTCTGGAAGAGGAACATTATCGCAGGATGTTTTCGCTACCCCAAGAACCCGCAGCCCTTCTGACGCCATGGAGTGGGTCAGATCGAGTATCCTGGCAGATCTTGTCGAATCCATGTGGCAAAGGTCAATTATAGCCTCTGGCGCCCCCTTGGCGGCTACCACATATTTCTCATTTTGACCCGATTTCCAGACATGCGCAACGGAGAGCAGTTCTTTTGACAATGGATATTGTCTAACGAGCTTCCATTTGTGGTGTAAATGCTCGCTGTTAACAAGAATCCTTTCGCCTAGTTTTTTAAGAGCCCTTTCCATGGGATCAAATGGATCCACATTTCCAGCAAGGATACCAAATTCCAATACCTCGTGAACTTCTTCAGGAACGGACAAATCCTGATCCGCGTTTATCGGAATGATCCTGTCATCAACTGAAAGTTTCATTACGGACATCTGGTTTTGGGTAATGGTTCCAGTTTTGTCTACACAAAGGACGGTTGCAGATCCAAGGGTTTCGATTGCCATCAAGTTGCGCGTAAGCACCTTGATTTTTGAAATACGCCAAGCCCCCAGAGCGAAAAAAATGGTCAGGACTACGGGAAATTCCTCCGGAAGAGTCGCCATTGCCAGGGTTATTCCAGCCAGCAGGGCGTTCAACCAGTTTCCCTGTTTCAGACCGTATATAGTTACCACGGCGACGCAGAGACCCAATCCCAAAATCGCCAGATTTCTGACTAGCGTCCTAGTCTCTCTCTGAACCTTTGTTTCCGTAGTTTTGAGCCTCTGTAAAGTCTTGCCTATCTTACCAATTTCTGTATTGACACCGACAGCTCGAACCCGGGCTATTCCCTTGCCCTGCACGACCATGGTCCCCGAATAGACGCAAGCAATACCGTCTCCACCGGCTGTTTTCATTTGGCAGTTGTCATCTCCAGAAACCTTTCCTACTGGCGCCGATTCCCCTGTGAGGATGGACTCATCTACCATGAGGTTTAGGCTATACAATAAGACACCGTCTGCAGGCACCCTGTCACCTTCGGATAGGACCGTCAAATCACCGCAAACCACCTCTCTACCAGGAATCCGCCTGAGTTCATTGTCCCGAATGACAAGGGCTCGAGGACTGGAAAGATCCCGAAGAGATTCAAGCGCCCGCTCGGCCTTCTTTTCCTGCTTCAGAGTTATACCCATGACAACTATTACGAACCCTAACAGGATGGCAGCCTCTTTCGCGTTTCCCAGAAGCAGGTAAATTATCCCACAACCGACAAGAAGTACAAACATCGGTTCACGGATCACCTTCAGAGCTATGTCCCACACCGTCCTTCTGCGAGATGAGGGCAATTCGTTATAGCCTTGCGCCTCCAAAAGCATCTTGGCTTGCAATTCAGAAATGTGAGGCAAAGAACTCAGGTCCACGCCGTCAAATATCATGTTGGCTCCCGAAATTTTTTTGGTTAAATTCTCCAAGAGTGGCGAATATAAGTAATCTCAGCTTCTTGCAGTCCGGAACTTGTCCTCGGCTCCGAACCCATATCATATGGCATATATTGATTTATGATTATAGCAATTTTATGGTCTTAGAATTGCAGAAGGCTGGACATTTTATTCTCACGATTTATACTATTTTGTAGTTAAGTTTTGTTGACTTTTTAAGCTTTACTATAATTGCCAAGGTTAGACTATACATTTATAAACATGGTCACAGTCCTTTTCCAAGACTGAACCAAAACACCCATCGAAACCCTGTGAATTGACGAGAATCCTGTAATTCCATTGCAGATCAGGAGCCAGTTTTCTGGAACTTATTACATAGAAAGGAGAGATAAGATGCTTTTTAGGCTTATTGGAGGCTTGTTGCTTTTTATGTTTTCAATCTCAATGTCTCTGGCCGCCGATCAGCAGGTTAAAACTACCCAATCTGGCGCAGCGGGGAGCAAGAGCGTGGCCAAGGTAGAGTCAAAAGGTAACGAGGCTTCGGAATCCTGTGTTGCGACAGCCAAGGGTCCAATTGAACCAAATCAGCAGCAATCTAAAGTTGGGCAAATTGAAACCCAGGTTTCACCCTCCGTTTCGAGGGCCATGGTTGGGAAACCAGCTCCTGACTTTGAAGCAAATGCTTTTCAGAATGGGAAATTCAGAAACATCAAGCTGTCCGATTACAAAGGTCGTTGGGTAGTATTGTGTTTCTATCCGGGTGATTTCACCTTCGTTTGACCTACCGAATTATCTGCAGTTGCAGTCAAGTATCCGGAACTTCAGAAGATGGGAGTGGATGTGCTGGCGATGAGCACGGACAGCAGGTTCTCTCATAAGATATGGCAGGAAGAAGAATTGTCCAAGATGGTACCGAACGGAGCGCCTTATCCCATATTGTCAGACGCAGGAGGAAAAATCGGGCAGGTGTATGGGGTTTACGACAATGACGCCGGCGTTGATGTTCGTGGTCGGTTCATTATAGACCCTGACGGCGTAATACAAGGCATGGAAATCCTGACACCACCTGTAGGCCGCAATGTCTCAGAATTAATTCGCCAGGTTCAGGCATTCCAACATGTTCGTAAAACTGGGGAAGCCACACCTTCAGGGTGGCGCCCGGGCAAACCAACGCTCAAACCGAGTCCCGAACTGGTCGGAACAGTATGGAAAGTTTGGAAACCGGATATGGCGTTTTAGATTCTCTTGGCATTCAGGTCATAAAACATATTTCGCTTGATGTAATGGGCCCCAAAGAGATTTAGGGCCCATTTATCTCGTCCAAATGACTAGATTACAGTCTATTCTTCACTATCACCAGCCACCTGTCCGGTTCCGTATGTGACTCCCTGAAGGCCGCCCTGAGCAAGAAACGCCTGGTAGTTGTCCAGAAGCCTTTTCATGATTGCTGATGAAAGATGTTTGTAGAACAATGTGGCGTCACGCGGATATTTTTCCAATATTTGGTCAAGTTTGTCTTTTTGTATTTTCGCGACCTTGGAGGGAACCGTGCATTTGGCGTCAGCCGTGTAGCATTCACGATCAACTACACTCGACAAACCAAATATTTCCCCCGGCTGGCTAACAGTATAGTCGATTTCTGCCTGTTTCCCGATGGCGAGTTCGACTCTGCCTTCCATAAGAGTAAAAAAATAATCGGCAGGGTCCTCCTGTTTAAACAGCATTTCGCCCTGATCGTGGTATTCTTCAACGATGGCGGATTTGATCTCATTGATCGCTTCCACGCTCATGTCACTAAAAAGTTTGGCTCTCTCAATGATCATGACATTTCCTTTCTTTCCAGGGACAACGCAGTACAACCAGTTGCACAGGTATGTCGGAATTAGAGGTTTACACAAATCTCCAAAGGGTTTCCACGTCAGATCATTTTTTGCGTCGCGCTTTTGGAGTTGAAAAACTTTCGGAAGCCCCCCCTAAAATGTTCCTAAGTTTTACCTCCTTTCTTTTCCGTGAATTACGGAATCATCACGGCCCCAAGAACCAACATTGGTTAAAATCACTGTTAAATTATCTGTCCCAATTTACCTCCTTTTCCCTTATAAAATTTAAGACAACTTTTGGAAAACTCAAGTTCTCTTTACGCTGCGTCAATTCGTCGACTGTAGACCATTTTAGCGATACTATTTTTAACTACGCTCCAAATTTTAGATTTGAAAAGGCGCTCTCACATCAATGAACAAAAGTCTGGGCGCCGGATCTTTTAACCACCCTGCCTGAGAGTACAATCAACGGTATTGCTACAAGCTGAATCAAAACCGAAAAACCGACTAATTCGTCAATTGATCTATCGTAGAGCACGCCCATCAGAGCGCACCCTGCAAACTAGAACAATCCATGGCAAGTATTGAACAACCCGTAAGCAAATCCCAGTTTGTTTTTTGGCGGCAGTTCTGCAATGGCGGCTTTAACAATCGATTCTTGCGCTCCCATACCTACACCCCACAAAGCCATCCCGGCCAGCGCCCAGTAAAGCCCCCCCAAGACAAACCAGCGGGGCAAAAATGGCTGTTAAAGCGGTAGAAAAACCAGGTATGAGAACCCAAGTCTGTCGAAAAGACGACCGAAAAGTAGAGCTGCGAGACCGCCCACTCCCATTGCTGTAGAGTAAAAGATCGGAATCCATTTTTCAGGGACTGACGGGACCCTTTTGAAATGATATGCCACAAGCGGAAAATCAGCGAAACCGGCAGCAATACAACCCACCCCTATGATATAAACCCAAAAGGCCTTTGAATACGCAATAGTTTCAATATGGATACCAGCCGAACCTAGATCCTGAGGTCGGGGATAAAGAGAAAGGCAAACCCAGCCTGGTAAGATCCCCTAAAGCTAAAAACTGCGGCTACCACAAGTGGTCCTAGGATTGGTCCAATCTGATCCAGAGCCTAATGTAAGCCAAAACCGCAAACACGCCCGATTTGATCTGAAGCGCAGGCCAGCATAACATCTCGTGGCGGATTCCGCGTCGCTTTCCCGATTCTTTCTACCACCATGACAACAGCGGCCATTTCCCAATGACCAGCAATGGCCAAGAGAGGAACCGCGAGCAAATTCATTGCCTAGCCAATAAAAACAATGGTCCAGTATCGTTTGGATCTATCAGTCCAGTACCCTGATAACAGGCGTAGCGAGTAACCCAGAAATTCACCCAACCCTGCTACAATTCCGACAACTGCGCCGCTCGCTCCCAAGATTGCAAGATACGGGCCGGTAACCCTTCGGGCCCCCTCGTAACTCATTTCCGAGAACAAGCTCACTATACCAAGCAAGACTACAAAATGGATGGCCCATGATTTGGAGAAATCGCACATGTTCCTGATTGTGTGAAAATAGCTTCCCATAGTTATAACAGGTGACTGACCCTACCTCCATTTATCCCGAGGATAAACGGCAAATAAAGTGTAGCTCGCGGCATATCGATCTACTTGACTACCAGCACCGGGCAAGGAGCAAGACGCACCAAAGCCTGACAGGTTCCTCCCATGACCCGGTCGTAAAGGGCCGAATGTCCCATAAAGCCGATCACAAGCAAGTCGTACTCTTGTTGAGTCAGAAAGTCGACGATAGTCTTGACCTCATGCCCCATCATCACAAATGGTTTTAGGGCTACACCCTGTTCCTTCGCTCTTGCCTGGGCCTGAGCAATCACCGGGCCATACACAGTATCCCTGGTTTCTTTTTGTACGACTATCTCGTCGATAGTCCCGGGATAACGTGGAACCTCCTCGACGGATATTGTGTGAACCTCGGTTCTTGCCAACGACGCCAACAATATGGCCTCACTCAATGCTTTAATTAATGGTCCAAGAAAAAAGGACAGTGGTTTAAGTGCAAAGTCTGCTCTAAATTAATCAAAACTAAAGGAGCAGTC
>JBMFSZ010000180.1:1294-7182 GCA_049967315.1 Desulfomonilaceae bacterium | reverse complement strand
CAGGTCTGGTATCTCACGGATCCGAAGACATATGGGCTGGTAAACCAATCTCGCGCCGATTTTCTTGGAAAACATCGTGAAGAAATTGAAGGCAAACAGCTCGATGATTTCTATAGCCACGATGTGGCCGCTGTTTGTGAGGTTGGTAACGCTGAAGTTTTTCAATCAGGGCGTACCATCCAAACTGAAGAATTGATCCCAGATGGGGCAGGAGAGCCGAGACTACTATCAATTACAAAGACCCCCAAGCTAGATGAACACGGTAAGGTTGAGTATGTGGTTTGCTCCGGCACGGACATTACCGAACGTAAGCGCTTAGAAGAATCTCTTCGTGAGAGCAAACAGACACTCAACAGGATCCTGGAGGCTTCTCCAGTGGGAATTGCGTTTACGGGTTCAGATAGGTATTTAAGATGGGTGAACAATTCTTGGCTTCAGCTTTTTGGGTATGAAAGCGTTGAAGAGATCAAGGGCCTACCAGTCAATTTGTTTTATGTGTCTGAAGAAGAATTTAATAGAATTACAAATCTGATGTCCTCATTTTGTTCCAAAGGGGAACCCGCTGTCACAGACACAATTTTTAAACGAAAAAACGGGGAGATCTTTGACGTTCATCTTCGAGTCAATCCTTTTGATCCGACGGACATGTCCAAGGGATTTGTTTCGACTGTTCAGGACATAAGTGACATGAAGAAAGCGCAACGTGAACTTCAAGCGAGTAACGATCAATTTGAAGCTTTCATGGAGAACTCTCCATTAATGGCTTTTATTAAGGACGAACGGGGACGATACGTTTATGCCAATACAATGTGGCAATCACAGATGGGACAGGAGTCCGGAGATTGGAAGGGTAAGACATCAGATCAGGTTTTGCCTCCGGATGTGTGTCTGAGATGTCTGGAGACTGACAATAACGTGCTATACGATAACATGGCTTCAGAATATATTGAACAATTTGTTGACCATACAGGTGAAAAACACTCCTGGTTGATGTACAAATTCCCTATTAAAGGCTCCAACGGCAACAAGCTTATAGGGGGAGTGGCCATTGACATCTCGGAGCGGTTGCGGGCTGAAGAATCGTTGCGGCAAAGTGAAAGGAGATTCAGGGAACTTACTGAGTTGTTGCCCATCGGGGTGTTTGAGTCCGACGTTACAGGGAAGTTCCTTTTTGTAAATCCTGCTGCGCTGGAAATATCCGGACATACTTTAGATGAGATGTTAACTCAGGTCCGTATATTCGACCTTGTCATTCCTGAAGAAAGAGACAAGCTGAGTGAAAATATTCAGAAGAAAATCCGGGGTCAGACAATTCAGATGGTTGAATATACTGTATTGACAAAGGACGGGAAGGCCGTCCCGGTCTTGGTCAGCTCAAGCCCGATCTATGAGAATGATAAGATCGTTGGAATTAGAGGAGTAGTTTCTGATATTAGCGCTCTGAAGCGTGCAGAGCAGGAAAAGATAGCCCTCCAGAGCCAGCTATTCCAATCTCAGAAGTTGGAATCGCTTGGCACTCTGGTTGGCGGTATAGCGCACGATTTCAACAACATGCTCCAGATTATCATTGGCTATTCCCAGTTCTTAATGGATTACCACAAAAAGGGAGACCCTGGTCACGGTGATCTTCAGACCATAATCGAAACCAGCAAGGAGGCCGCTGACCTTGTCACAAAACTCCTGGCTTTCGGGCAACAGGCTCAGACCATACCCACCGAGATCAATCTAAATGACAGGATCAGGGAGCTGTCCACTGTAATATCCCGTACTCTCCCGCATATAATACGATTGGATCTGGATTTGACAGACAGACCAACAACTATCCTTGCGGATAAAGGAGAAATAGACCAGCTTTTCATGAATCTCGCGATTAACGCTTCAGAGGCCATGCCTGACGGTGGAGGCCTAAAGGTCACAACATCAATTGTCAGCCTGGATGAAGATTATTGCAAGGAGCATCTTGAAGCCAAACCTGGTGATTACGTAATGCTGTCTGTTAGGGATACGGGCCGGGGTATGGATACGGAAACTAAATCTCGGATATTTGATCCATTCTTTTCCACCAAACAAAGAGGCCCGACAAGGGGAACCGGTCTAGGGCTTTCAGTGGCAAGAGGTATCGTTCAACAGCGGGGAGGTCATATAACCTGCGAGAGTGAGCCAGGTGAGGGGACAGAGTTCAAAGTTTATTTCCCGATCATTGATTCAAAAGATCAACCAATGGGACCCAAAAAGATTTTGATTGTGGAAGACAACGACAAGGTCGCCCAATTTGAAAAAAAGGTTCTCGAAAGTTCAGGTTACAAAGTAATTATAGCGTTCAACGGCAAAGAGGCGATTGAGAAATTTCGGGCCAAAAGAGATGAAATATCATTGGTCATTCTTGACATGATTCTACCAGAGAAAAGCGGGAGAGACTGTTTGATGGAGATGCTAGCGATTGATCCATCGGTGAAAGTGTTGGTAGCGAGTGGCTATTCCATGGAAGGCGCATTAAAAGAAGAGATTACCCCGCTTGTCAAGGGATTTGTACACAAGCCGTTTGTCATAGCTGATCTGATTAGCGCAGTTCATGGAGCGTTGGAGAATGTGGCGTGTTTTCAGTCAAGCAACAAAGGACCATGGATGGCAAAGTAAAAGGGGGCCGCTTGGTTGAAAAAATCATATTGTCTCCTTTTGTGACACTTAAACATTTGATAAATATGCATTCCGAGGCCACTCAGAAGCCAGACCTATATGTTATCACGCGCACACTCCCAGATATTTAAAAAGATCTGGAAATTAATTACATTGATAACGCTTTGCGTAAGACTAAAGGCAAGGTTCAACCAGCCGCAAAGGCGCTTGGTATCTCACGATTCTTTCTTATGCGTCAGATGGTCAAACTGGGTATCAACAATCATAATTATAAACAATGTTAAAAATAGCTCATTGTATGCTTGACAAAAATAGCCTCTGTTTGTATAAATTGAAACCATGGGATGATGGGGAAGCGAAGTTTAACCTCGTAATTATTATTTTTCAGTTAATGGGTAATGAGGAGAACTATTTGTAGCTAGAACGGCTCCCTGCAACGGTTACCGGAGCGATTTCGTAAATACCCATTAGCCTGACCCTTCGAGGAAGTTGCTTTACACCTTCAAGGTATTCCTACATGTAGCGTTCCCTGGGATGGTGGATGGAAAATTGATACCTTAAATTGACTCTGTGTCTCCATTCACAAAAAATTGTGATCCAATATTCGGAACGCTACTCATCTTCAAAAATTACTGAGACCTGCCGTTAAACGCCTGATAGATAACTTCTGATGAAATCTCCTCGACGCCTAACCCGTTAAAAGCCAGTCTGCTTGATATGGTGCGATATATGGAAACCCTTTTCGATAGCAACGGTTCCATCTTATCAGGAAATATGTTCCGCCAGGTATGTAAATAAGCGTCGCCGTCACCACCCCAGGAGAACACCCACCGCTGAGAATTGTACATGAAATATGTAAGAAGGCATTGGCTAATATCCACATGGTAGCGGTAATCCCGGCCCAAAGGTATTCCGTCTGGTTTCGATGATCCAAATAGCAGGCTTATAGAACACACGCAAAGAATACAAAATTCCCCAAAAGATTTTGGGTCCAGTCAAAGTTCCCGAAATAACGATCTGTCCATCCAACAAATCCAAAAGAAAATTCCTCCACCATGTGCATTGCGTAAAACAGACAAATGAGGAAAATAGAGCCGGCCTTTTCGTCAACCATGGTTTGCCCTCTCATAACAGTCCTCCGCGGTTTGGTAGCTGGGAATCCTGCCACGGAACTCGAAAAATCCGGGAGTTCTTTATTCTGTAGGACAAATGAGTAATATCCAAGAGGCTGATTATCATCAATTAATATCATCCAGTGCAAACCTGACTTTGTCCTGAAGGCCGGTCATTGAAAACGGCTTATGAATGAAGCCCCTTACCAGTGGGTTGATCTCTCTGAGCAAATCATCCTCTGGAGAATAGCCGCTGGCTATGAGCACTTTTACTGTTGGGTCTATCTTTATCAGTTCCATCAAACAGTCTCTGCCAGGCATCTCCGGCATAATGAGATCCAGAATTACCAAAGATATTTCTTTATTTCTAAGTCCATAGATCTCAAGAGCTTCTTTTCCGCTAGTCGCTACCATCACCCTGTAACCGGCGCTCTCTAAACCCATTTTTTCGAGCTCAACTACCTCAAGAATGTCCTCAACAACAAGAATGGTTCCTTTTCCTTCTACCGGCGTTACTGGATCGACAGATTCAGGGATCTCGTCGGAATCCTCGATAACGGGGAGGAGAACCTTGAATTCCGTCCCTTCTCCCAACTTGCTCCTACACGTTATATGGCCACCGAGCTGTTGAACAATTCCACTGACTACGGAAAGCCCTAAACCCGTGCCCCCTGTTGCACCTCGTTCCTTGGTGGAGAAGAATGGATCGAATATCCTCAGCAGTGTCTGTTCATCCATTCCCTGTCCACTGTCCTTTACCGTTAGCCTGACGTACTTTCCGGGTCTGGGTTCGAGACGGGATTTGTGATTCTGACCGTCCAGAGTGACAATTGTTGTCGAAATATTTAACCCTCCACCTTTGGGCATGGCTTCGGACGCATTGATGGCGAGATTCATGACGACCTGGTCTAGCATCCCGTGGCTAGCCAAAATTGTTGTCGGCTTATCCGTCAAATCAAGGGTAAGCTTAACCACATGGGGCAGGGTCCGAGACATTAGGGCTGACAATTGACTGATGTGATGATTGAGGTCCAATGGAACTGGGACAGTCTGAGTCTGTTGGCCAAAAGCTAGCAGCTTCTGCACCAATTCCGCTCCTCCTTTTCCAGTTTTAATTATAGTTTGGAGATGTCTATAAAAATGTGGTTGATCCACTTTCTTTTCCGCGAGAATCATTTCACAATAGCCGATAATGATTTGGAGCATATTGTTGAAATCGTGAGCTATTCCGCCGACCAAAGTGCCCAAAGCCTCCATCTTTTGAGACAGGAAGAGCTGGTTCTGGAGAGCCATTTTTTCTTTTTCCGCTTGCCGTAGGGCGCTTATATCAGAAATTACCCCTCGTATACCGACAATCCTTTCATTCTCATAGATCGGGGCTGCGCTGCCCAAGACGGGAACGGTTGGCCCGTCTTTTCTCAAGCCAGTATATTCTGTCATTAGAATTGTTTGCCCCTGCATGACCTTCTGAAAATCCTCGGCCATCCTGGCTCTGTCTTCAGAAATTATCAGCATCAGGGGATTAACCCCTGACAACAATTCCTCTGAGGAGTAACCAGTCAATTCAACGCAAGCGGAATTTACAAAAGTTGGCCTCATAGTTGCATCCACTTCAAAAACTGCCTGTGGCAAGAATTCCGTAAGGTCTCGGTATCTCTTCTCGCTCTGTCTTAGCGCTTCCTCCATCTGCTTACGATCCGTGATGTCTCTTGCAATAGCCTGAAACCCCACGACAGTGCCTTCTTTCATCAAGAGTTGAGTGTTTTGAACGAACCATCTCATTTTACCGTTTTTGGCAATAATGGGAAATTCGTAAGAAGTATTGGGCAGTTTCTTTTCAACCTGACTACAATAGAATCGACGGATTTGGTTTTTATATTCCTCAGGGATGAAATCCAGGTAATTCTTGCCGGTAATTTCTTCCGGATAATATCCAATATGTTGAAGACAGGCAGGGTTTACAAAAGTGACGTGCCCATTTAGGTCCATGGTGTACACTACGTCATAAGCGGTTTCGATCAGGTGACGATATTTCTCCTCGCTTTTCCTAAATTCCCTTTCGGCCCGCATGCGTTCGGTGACATCAGCCGTTGTTCCCGTAATCCGCAGGGGCTTACCCTCTATGTCGTATTCCACCAC
>JBMFSZ010000180.1:0-1284 GCA_049967315.1 Desulfomonilaceae bacterium | reverse complement strand
GATAGATAGTATTTCCACTCGTCAGAGACGCCGCGCATTCTAAATTCAGCCTCAAAAAATGGGACTTGTCCTGTTAGATGGTCATTTAGAGCTTTGGAAACCATTTGCCAATCGTCTGGGTGGACAGCGCTTTTCCATGACCGAATATCAGGCCACGGCTCAGCTTCAAATCCGAGAGTTTGTCTCATTCGTGTTGTCCACTTACCGCCAACAGGTCGCCCGGTCTTCAGGTCCCAGTCCCATAATCCAACCGCTCCTGCCTCTAGAGCGATTTCCAGCCGCTCCTTATTCTTACGTAATTCCCGTTCCACCTGCTTGAGGGGAGTAATATCCTGAATTAGACAAGCGACCCCCTTGACTTGACCATTGCCAACTATGTGAGGCGCGTAAGAAATTACCATTTCTCTTGTGGCGCCATCTTTTCCCCTAACTTGCGCTTCATGAAATATTTCTTGTCCGGCCAGGGCTGTTCTGAGTCGATTTCGAATCTCAGTGTAATCATCACCCAGAATATTATCGACCATATGACCAGAAAGATTCACTCCCGGCTTACCCCACCACGCCCCAAACTTCTTGTTAGCAAAGACAATTCTTTCAAGTGAATCCAAATACAACAACCCCACAGGAAGAGAGTCTATGATAACTTTTATGAGATCATGACTGTCTTTCATGGACTCTTGAGCTTCTTTGCGCTCGGTGATGTCGTTCGCAAAACATAGAGCGGCGGCTTTCCCGTCCCACATGATCAGAGATGAATTCATCTCTACCCACTTTTGAAATCCCTGCTTGCAGATGATCCTGAAGTTGTAATGAAAGTTAAGGGTGTCGCCTTGAAGTCGTCTTGTATGGTATTGAGAAACCATCTCCCTGTCGTCCGGATGAACGAGGCTTTCTATTACGTTGTGAACTAATGTCTCATCAAGTTTATATCCGGTAAGCTTAACATAGGCAGGATTGGCGAATTTGATCCGTCCATCTTGAACCACAAAAACGGCTTCTCCCTCTCTATCGATCATTTCTCGGAATATCGATTCGTAGGACTTTGATAACTTGAGGGCCGAGTCGAACCCGTCTATTTGCGACCGCAACTCGCGTAATTCACAGAGAAGCTCTTCTGTGGTCATATCTATATCTTGCATGGCGAAATACCTCTAATGTCAACAAGAAAAAACGACATCAATCCCCACTAAAGAGGTATCAAATATCAGCCAGGAAATATACAAAATGCAATAGTCAATAAAAGTTTAATGAATTCCGAAACCGTGAAAATCGACCATGTGATAG
>JBMFSZ010000179.1:0-7248 GCA_049967315.1 Desulfomonilaceae bacterium | reverse complement strand
CATGTCAGTATGCCAAGGTCGATGAGTTCATCATACGCTTTTAGCAAGGTGTACCCTGTTGATGTGCCAATACCTTCTGTGACAACAGATTCATCTTCGATTTCAGGGAGAGTAGGAATCTTAAGTTTGGACACCCGACTAATGACATCCCGCATTTTTCCTTCCCACTGATCGTGCAGGCGGTCCCAGTTCGAATAATAATACCCGGCGCGTTTCATAAACAATTCCGCTCTCTTGGGAATTTCACTCGGGTCGGCGACAGGTAAAGGAGTTATGTATATATAGCCGTTGTGGATACGGTGATCTACACCCAAGGCGGGAGGAACAATGAAAATCCTGGAGTTGAATTGGGACAATGCCAAGTACCAGGCTTCGTCCCAAATGATGTCAAAGGGGTACATTGGTTCCGGATAATGGAGGCCATCGTAAAACCAGAACATTTTTTCTTCGTAATCCTTGCGTTCTGGATCTTCGGTAGTAAACCGATAGTGATAAGGATACATACGTTCCCAGCCTTCGGTGCCCGGGATAATTTCCGCCTCATGCGGATTCGGGAACTTCATGTCGGCCATGCTCAATCCTCCTGACTTTTATTCCTTCCGTTGACAGCTAATCCGTCCCAACCGACCGGGTTTTGTGGCGTTTTTCCAGCCCGATTTCCCAGTCCATCGCTGAAATAGAGAATGGTTGATATCAAACTGATCCAGTACCTTACCGATGGTCTGATCGATGATGTCTTCAATTGTCTTGGGAGAATGATAAAACGATGGCACGGGCGGCAATATTATGGCCCCCATCTCGGTTACTGAGGTCATGTGCCGCAAGTGTCCCAAATGAAGTGGTGTTTCTCGAACTATCAGGACGAGCTTCCTTCTTTCTTTTAGTGTTACGTCCGCTGCTCGAACCAGCAGATTATCATCAATGGAGTTGGCGATCATGGAAAGACTTTTGATTGAACAGGGCGCCACAACCATGCCATCAGTCCTGAAAGATCCGCTGGAAAGACAGGCTGCCAGATTTTCTGGGGAATGACAAACATCAGCCAATTGTCCTACGCTATCAGGGGGTATTGAGGTTTCATGTTCCATTGTGATTCTCGCCCCACGCGAAAGAATCAAATGAGATTCTATCCCACCAATCTGTCTCAGGACTTCCAGTAACCGGATTCCATAGATGGTTCCACTCGCGCCACTTATGCCGACTATAATCCGTTTCACAGCATGCCCTTTCACGGGTTAGATTGAGTTTTTACACTAATTAACTTTTTAGTATGTACCGCTTTTACGGTAACGGCATTTCAAAACTGATAGAAACTATATGGGGAATACTTGTTCAGCTTTGCCTATATTAGCCCTCATGCTTTGCATCATGAGGAGTTGGGAGTTGAAGGATGAAAGGTTCGAAAACAAAATTCCTGAGAAAAGAAACATGAACACTAGCCAAAAGAATGAATCCTGAACTCAGGAATCCATAGATGATTAAGGATTCTTTTCTCAATCTCATTTCTTATAAAAATTATCGAATTTTAAGATATTCAAGTCAAGATAGAAAAAGTTATATGTTCATAAGTCTATCTTATACTATACTGGCCTAAGGTGAGAATTTCATGGCAATCAACCTCAAGCATCTGGAAACATTTTACCGTTTTTGCCAGTTTCACAACATGACACGGGCCGCTGAAAGTATGAACGTCAGTCAGCCGGCTATTTCGCAACAAATCCAGCTGTTCCAGGAGGAATGCGGGACGAGGTTATTCCATCGCGAAGGAAACCAATACAAGCTTACAGATGTAGGCGAAGCGATTTTTTTATTGAGCAAAGTGATATTTGCCAGGCTAGACCAGATTCAATCTTTGGTTGACGAAGCCAGAATGCCGGGTCGTGGGGTATTGCGAATAGGGACAACCAAAGATTATGCTCCAACCTTAATGCCTGAGCTTGTTTCAAAGTTTCAGGATCAATTTCCGCAAATCGTCGTTAAATTAAATGAGGGAAACTCGCTAGACCTATTGAGGCGCCTGCGAAACAGGGTAGAAGATTTGGTAGTTGTGGCCAGAACAAATTATGACACCGGGTTCAAATCATTTCCGTTTGCAATTGTTGAACTTGTCCTCGTAGCCAGACCAGATCATCCTCTGTCCCAGAGAAAGAAGGTTTCCATCAAAGACCTGTCACAATCACTTTTAATTATTAGGGAGAAAGGTTCTGGTTCGCGTGACGCAATATTGCGAAAACTTTCGGAATATGAAGTCAAACCTTCTGCAATCATAGAGTCGAGTAGCCTGAGCTTTATGTTGGCCTATGTGGAACGTCGTATGGGGGTATCATTTGTAATGTCTAACGAGGTTTCCGAAGAACTTTCAAAAGGCGTCCTGAAAAAAATCGATCTCGTTGAAGGAAATATTAAGTTTCCTGCTGATATAGTAGTTCTTAGAGAAAGGCCAATGGCTGCCCCTGTCCGCCAGTTTCTAAGTATAGCTATCAGAAAGAGAACAGAGAATCTTCTGGAAGAAACTCCCAAACAGTGAAAGACAGATAAAGAACTTCTTGGGACGATCAAGGCACAAACATTTGAGTGAGGTATCAATGGACCCTATCGTAGCTGTTGTCGGGACGCTTGACACAAAGGGGGATGAGGTCGAGTTCTTGAGGAACGAACTATTGAAGCAGAGATGCGCCACAGTTGTGATTGATGTTGGTACACTTGATCCACCAAAGTGTCACTTTGACGTGTCCCGTGCCGAAGTTGCAATCGAAGCCGGGACAACTATTGAGAAAATCTTTCTTCAGGGTGACAGGAGGATCGCTGTAGAAAGCATGATCACTGGCGCCTCCAGGGTGGTTTTAAAGCTTTATGGATCCGGGAGTCTCAGTGGCATAATCTCTGTCGGAGGCGGTACGGGAACGCATATCGGAATGGGAGTCATGAGAAGCCTGCCACTAGGTGTGCCGAAATTAATGGTTTCCACAGTGGCCTCGCGTGACATGAGCAAACTTGTTGGAACCAAAGATATCACAGTTATGCATTCCGTTGTCGATATATTGGGACTTAATCCAATTAGCAGGAAGATTCTGTCTAATGCAGCTTCGGGGATAGCCGGAATGGTATTGAACGATCAAAAAATTTGTTCTGACAAGCCGATCGTTGGGCTTACCTCATTCGGTTTCATCACTCAAGGGGCCATGCGCGTGAAGGCAAACCTTGAAAAAAGCGGTTTCGAAGTTGCTCCTTTCCACGCTAACGGAACTGGTGGCATGGCGATGGAAGACCTTATAGAGCAAGGCCTTATCAACGCTGTCGTTGATTTTGCACTCCACGAATTTGCTGATTCCCTTTACGGAGGGTACTGCGGCGCAATTGGACCGAATAGACTTCAAACTGCGGGCATCGTAGGTTTACCACAGGTGGTTGTTCCAGGTGGTCTCGACTGTATCGTTATGGAGTTCGACTCGATGGAAACGATCCCTAATCATTTAAGGGATCGGGCTGTTTTTTGGTACGACTTTAGGTCCGGAGTCAGGACATCCTCGGAGGATATGGTTAGACTCGCCGGCATAATTTCAGAAAAGCTCAACATCTCCACGGGGCCGACCAAAGTAGTTGTCCCCATGGGTGGATTTTCGGAAGCGGACGCGATTGGAGAGCCTCTCCGTGACGTAATAGCCGATCAACTATTTGTTTCCGAGCTTAAGTCTCGACTCGATCCGAGAATTGAAGTTATTGAGGTGCAGTCTCATATCAATGACCCGGATTTTGCTGAAGTAGTCGTCAAAACTCTGGCTTCAATAATGAAATAATTCAATGCCGCAGCCTCTGAAGGATGGTTTGGATCCAGAACTGGCCAGTCTTTAACGACAAGATTATTTTAGTGTTCTAGACAATTGCGAAAAAAAGATGGATAAAAGGAATAAACGCGAAGTTGCGTTAGATTAATATGGAAAGCAATTCCTTTATTTATAGGCAGGCGGATATGTACTGGAAATGTCCCAAATGTGGAAGCGATAAAATAGTCGAAGTTTGCAAGGGCGCCAAAGTTTTCTCTGAAATTGTTTTTATTGGTGATGAAATTGAACACGGAAACATCCGTATTGAGGACTGTGATTTTGTTGGTTATGAGTGCGGACGTTGCGGATATAAGCTACCTGCGACAAATGAATCCGGGTTGCTGGACTATCTCGAATATCAGCGAATATGTGATATAATCCAGTAGGGGAAATTTAAAAATAGAAAAGACTATCCGGGAAAGGGCCGACATATGACCGTGAATGAAAAGATACTTTTCGATTCTCTCAAACAGGCTCACGAATTGATAAGCAATATCGTGGCTTCATCCGATGTGGCTACATACGTGGCGGAGAACAGTGAATATATAGAAATAGTTCAATCTGATGTAATCGATGCGTTAGCAACGATAGATCATACTATTGGGGCTAACTGTGAGGGATCGAGTTGTAGCTTTTCGCTTACATGAGTTAAAATTTCCTTTCCAGAGAAAGATCCGCTGGTTTTCGAGCGATTACAAGTATGTCGGAGGCTAGGCGAGGAAAACGTTTTGCCAGCTTTTTTGTGATATTTCTATATAAATCGAACCGTTCCAATTTTTTCATCAACCTGATCCGATTTCTGAACAACCTGAATCCCGTGGCTTCAAGTATTTGGAAGCCCGCTTTCTTAATTTCGCTGGCAAGCGAATCAAAAGAATAAAAATTGATCCGGGAAGCTCTGGAAGCGTTTTTCCAGTTGCAATCCCTGTCAAACGACACTGCCTCGGAAGATGGATAGATGCGCCTGCCCGCTCTTTTTATTATCGATAGCAAATTAGGTGTCAGATAAACTGGGTTATAAACATATAACAACCCGGAGGGTTTTAATACCTTGAACACTTCGGACAACAATTCACCTGAATTATCAAGATACATGAGAATTTCATTGAGTACAACAGCATCGGCTACTTGGACTTTTAATGGCAGCCTTTGAACTAGATTACCCTGAATCAATCCCTGATAAGCCCTGGTTTGAGCAGCCTGGCGCAATTCATTTGGCCAAAGCTCTATTCCGAACCAGTCTATCTTATTGGAATCAATGCAAAAAATAGCCATGTTTCCTGGTCCACATGCCAAATCCAATACTCGAATTGGACGGTCCACTGAGGATGTGGCCAGATCCCAAAGTGACTCTCTTATTCGGTAAAAGTGCGCATATTTTAAGTTTATGCGGAATCTATTTGATATTTCTGGTAATTGCAGTGCGCTCTCCTGATAGTATAGCATTGTTTGTAGTTAACAGGTTGGCTGGAAATACTAAAGGAAAACATGAGAAATTTGAAGATGTCCTTAAACAAACCAAGTCCACAAAAAAAGATCGCAGGACGTCATTTCCGCAATTTTGTGATCCAGAAAGCTGCGACGGTGGAATTACGGTGTTAGGGAACTTGGTTGTCTCTGATACACGTTTACCCACTTATTGTGTTCGGCGAGACTATGCGAGAATTGATGAGTGCCGTCATTTTTAGCCACGAAGTATAGATAGTCGACGTCAGCGGGATAAACAGCGGCAATAAGAGATTCTTTTCCGGGGTTGGCAATAGGACCTGGTGGCAGGCCTGTATTCTGATATGTGTTGTATGGCTGCTTTCTGTCCAAGTCTGCCCTTGTTATCTTTGCGCCCATAGGCTTTATCCCGTAAATAACTGTTGGGTCGCACTGTAATTTCATGTTTTGTCGCAAACGGTTATGAAAAACGGCTGAAACCAATGAATGCTCATTTGGCTTGGCTTCCTTTTCGATCAAAGAAGCCAGTGTCACGACCTGCAATGGATCCCATCCGAACTTTTCCGCTCTGTCCCGAACGTATTTGTTATAAACAGAATGGAAACGGGTGACCATTTTCTTGACTATTAGCCTCACATTGTTTTTTTCGGATGGACGAAGAAAATATGTGTCAGGAAAAAGAAAGCCTTCCACGCTCGTTCCATTAATGGCGAGTTCCTTTAGGAATTCCGGATCTCGAGCTACTGTAAGAAAATCCTGCCTGGAAGAAATCCCTTTTTGCTGGAACATGTCCGCTATCTGAAATATGTTAAAACCTTCAGGGACCGTGATCGTATAAACTAGGGTTTTCCCCGAAATCAGCAGATCCAGAACATTGCCGGGATCACTCCCCGTTTTTAAAAGATAATCACCGGCTTTAACTCGACGCTGTTCTCCTCGAATGAAAGCCACAATCTTGAAAACCAGTTTACTAGATATAATTCCATTTTCCTGAAGAAGTCCGCCTACTTCGGATAGTGACGCTCCCTTTGGAATGGTTACGACAACCTCGCGGCCCGGTTTGGCTGCTTCTTGCTTGGTATTCAGGAAATAATTGGCAATGTCTGGAAGGCCTTTGTAAAGGAAATGCCCTCCAACGACCATCAGAATCAAAAATGCGATTGCCGATATTGTTTTAGCTATTGAAAGGAAACCAACTTTCATGATTGACGCAATGCCTCGTTACGCCTTCTGTCGAGATGCCCCTGAAGGATCAACGCCGCTGCTACCTGATCGATAACCTTTCTTCGTTTCGATCGGCTCATGTCTGCTTCTAGCAAAGCCCGTTCAGCCGCAACGGTCGTGAGCCTTTCATCCCATTCATAAATCGGCACCGTGACACTTTTTTGGAGGATTTCCAGAAGCTGCCGAATTTTTTGGGCTTGTGGGCCTTCGGAGCCGTTCATGTTGTAAGGGATACCTATCACAATTTCTGTTACATCATGTTGACGTACGATCTCAACAATCCTGAGAACGTCCTGCGCAGGATTCTTTGCCGAGATAGTTTCTAAAGCCTGTGCGATGATGCCTGATTGGTCGCTTAGAGCAACGCCAATCCTTTTTGAACCGATGTCAAGTCCTAATGCCCGCACTATTGTAATCTTTTCCCGACAAAAAAACGTCGCTCAAGAACTTAGATAGCAGCTTTATTTGATTGAGGCTAAAGTGTCAAGTTTTTCGGTTTTAGTAAGCTCAATAATGGGGTTGAGAGAGTTTACCCGGTAAAGCTCCTAAAACGTGCTATCAAGTCCGGAAACCGACGTTGAAGTTTCAAAATGATTTGTGACTTGGGGAAGTGGTTCCTTGAAGTTCAGAATAGCTTCAGCCACTTCGAGTATGTAGGCGATGTCATCCTGGTTGGAATAGGGAATGCACTTTTCAGCCTCAATTGGCAGACTCGTTCCCTCAAATCGTACCGGTATCCTGGTGATCTTTACTC
>JBMFSZ010000178.1:0-7258 GCA_049967315.1 Desulfomonilaceae bacterium | reverse complement strand
AAGCCGTTGGCTCGGTGCACGGTCCACGCGGCGACGAACATCAGCGCGACGAAGCCGGCGGCGGGGATCGGGGTCAGCAGGCCCGCGGCCAAACGCATAATCGTAGTTTTTCCGGCTCCATCAGGGCCTATTAAACCGGTGATAACGCCGGGCCGAACCTGAAAACTGACACCACATAGAGCTTCAACAGTTCTTCGGCCCGATTTGAAAACCTTGACAACATTCCTCAAATCGAGAACCTGAACCGCCTCGGTAACGGGTTCTGATTCTGAATCCTTTGCCAACATCAGGGATGTCCAGAGCTCGATGAATCGGGCTTAGAAGCTTGATTGATATCAATAGTGACTGTGGCGGGCATCCCCAAACGCAATTCATCTTTATCCTGTTCTACAAAAACTCGGACCTGGTAAACCAGACGCGTGCGTAATTCGGTAGTCTCAACCGTCTTTGGAGTAAACTCAGCCGTTGGTGATATGAAACCAACCCAGCCGGGATAACTCTTTCCGGGATAACTATCCGTGGTAATCATAGCCTTCATCCCAGGACGAAGCTTGCCCAAATTCGATTCTGAGATGTACGCGCGGACCCATAGTGGATTCGTAAGAGCCAGGATTAATACTGGATTTTGAGGTGTAACCATGCTTCCGGGTTCCAGGATCCTATCACGGATTACACCGTCGGCTGGGGCATAAAGCCGTGCGTCTTTCAGTTCCTGGCGACGCAGGGCCAAGTTGGCTTTAGCGGCCCTGAGAGAGGCCCGTCCAGCTTCAATGTCTTCAACGCGTGAACCTGCCAAGGCTAGTTCCAGCGCCTGCTGAGCCGCTTTCCATGTGGCGTCGGCCGCTTTGGCGGCTGTTTCAGCGTCGTCCGCCTGCTGCTGGGACACAGCGTGATCCCGTAACAGAGCATGTATCCTCACCCAAGTGAGCTGGGCATTGTCTGCGTCGATTCGAGCCTTGTGAGCGTTCGCTTGCGCCTGGCGTATCTCCTCAATCCGGCTACCGGCCACAAGCCTCCTCAGAATTTCACCCTGTTGTAAAGCCTGAGCTTCGGCCTGACTGACTCCGTCCTTCAATCGCTGAGTCTCTAGTTCGGCCAGTAACTGGCCACGGGTGACCTTATCTCCCTCCTTGACGAAAATTGACGCAATTCGTTCACTACCGTTAAACGCCAGGTTCACTTCACGAAGGTCAACGTTGCCGTAAAGGACCAGTTGCCCATTTTCAGCCGGGCGTCTGAAGATATACCAACATAGCCCACCCACCAATATTACAAGAATAGAAAGAATAATTATTCGGAGACCAATTTTTTTCATAGCCGACCTCATCAAAACTACGGTACCGCATAGCCAATTCCAAGCTGTTTTCCCCCAAAATCGGAGCTCGTCAGTAATCTATGATAGGGCGCAAAGCTCTAGTATAGGGCTTTGACAAACAATTTCCGATAGTTTCAGTTTGGCCAGATCATCTCTACTTTTATAGAATAGTTATTTCGGGTCCGTGAATGGTACCTACTTTGCGCGATCCCGTCAGTTCAGGATTTTGGGAGTTTTGAGTTCGTCCTTCGCCTCCTGTCGTTGGTTTACCTATTGGACCACTTTTACATTTTTCAATTCGAGTTGTCTCGTACGGTCCTCAATTCGGATTTCCAGTTCATCATTTATCTAATGGAATATTTTGTAAAGTTGTCAAACAGCATATGTCGATGACATCCAGGTTGGATCGAAGCAGTGGGGGTCTCTGAAAGGCCCTGCCCATGTGAAAAGATTTGGTTTGCGCTAGTCAGTGAAACAGTTGAGAAGCGCAATATTCAGGTATAAGAGCATCATTGCCCATTGCTCCGTTAAATTATACCATTTCTCTAAGTCGATCAAAGTTTTTTCGAAAAACCGTAGACCGAATCCAGAGCAGCATAGGGACTGACCTGCGCTCCATACTGGGATATTGGATAACGGATCCCCCGTTTAAACAAAGTTTCCAGGTTCCGCAGGATACGAGCGCAATCATCTGAAGGCAAACCTATGGCCAATTCATCGTCTGACGCGTGCCCGAACCTCCTCTCGCCGTAGCACGGTATCGAAAGCGCAGGCTCGTGATCCACGAAGCATCTCCCTATGACATCAGAACAGGAAGACTCACCAACTGAATAAAATGTCAGCCGCTTAAAGTTGTCATATTGAATTGCGTTTATCATTATAGACATTTGACCCGGGTTTCCGTATATCAACACAAGGTCGGGCTCAAAAGGATCGTAAGCAAGCGGCGCCAGCATGAAAGCATTATATTTTCCATAGGGAATACGCTGCATCACGGCTTCACAACTAGCGGCGTCTTCCTTTTTTTCCAGCCAGACTTTGCTTCGCATCTCTCCACTTGTCACAAATTCGTCCAGCCCCGACAGCCCGAGTACAGATGCGCATCCCTGAGTTACCAGGTCGTCTGCGGTCCCACCTACTGTCCAGTCAAAAGTCCGTACAATTGTTATCAACTGGCATAGGGACAACTTTTCAGTGGGTCGTCTCAACCATTTGTTTTTGCTTAGCTCTCCGGGATCTTCCAGAAGTTTAAGGCCTACTGGAAATGTTTTAAGACGTAAATATCTCTCAATCGCGCGAGTCCATTCCGACCATTTAACCTGTTCTGACTGCATAATATGTTGCCCCCTGTTCCAAGCTTCTGGTGTCGTTGTAAAATAACCTTATTTGCATCGCTCGAGGGAAAACTGACGATTCATTATAGCCGTTATCAAGTCCCGCTCATTGTTTATCTCTACGTCAAAATTGGTGACACAGGTTCCCACGGCTTCCCTCGAATGAGCGTCACTCCCGCCTACTTTTATGAGATTCAGAGCATCAGCGACCTGACGGGCAAAATCGTTTTCATCATCGGTTACTTTACCATTGCATATTTCTACAGCATCAACATGTGACAAAGTAGGGTTATCAAGAGCGTCATTAAGGCTCATCTGAAGTATTCCAAAGCCAAAAAGCAGAAATCCCCTGAATGGATGAGCCGCTATAGCAACCCCGTTATATTTGGCCACGATCTGCTTTAGCTGTTGAGGCGTCAGCAATCCGTGCGGCTCGGTATCAACACCGTAGACAATTATGTCACCACCTGTGGTGGTAACTTCAATTCCACGAAATACCGCCATTCCATATTTCTGACTCAGCGCATCGGCCTCTTCAGGACTCCAGACACGATTGTGCTCGGTTAAGCATATTCCGTCCAGTTTGGCGTCAACTGCGCCCAGCATCATTTCATCGGGACTCATCTCACTACACGAAGACATCGGGTGAGTGTGACAGTGTAGATCTATTCTCATTTTTGTGAAACCTCAAAGCCTCATCCGACAAGTTTTGCAAGTCCCTTCAAGTCAGGATGACTTTTCAGAAAATCTTCAAGGATCTGCTTTTTATCTAAATCTTGCGTTTCAGTGCTGCCCTTAAGGACATCAGCCAGTTCGGACCTCACGAAACTACGGAGACAGTCGATCATCAACGCAGCCATGTGTCTGCAACCATTCCGGCCGAGTTCTTTCTTGATTCTACCCTCTATCTGATTGTCAATTTTCCATCCTTCAGCTCTCAAGAAAATGTTTTCAGCCAGGATGCACTTAACGGTGGTAAATCTCTTCATTCTGACCTGAATTGATTCAATCGTAAGACTTGGCGCATCGACCAGGATCTCACATTGCATTGCGTAAAGTTCATCTTCCAATACGCCAGAGACAACTCTTTTGTCGGCGCCCTGTTTCTGAACACCGCACGATTTCATCCGTGAATATATAGGCATGCTTGTCGAGATCAATTTACAACCCCTTTCAGTCCAAATTCTGGAATGCCGCACAGCTATCCTTAAGCCTTGGATTGGCGCCAAGGACCTTTATCATTTCCGGTCCAATCACCACATCGTTGAGGAAAATTTTCGGACCATCACTTTGGACCCGAATTTTTTCTCCACCTGTCTGAGCAGCCTTTTCGAGCTCGGGGACGGTAATGGCGTTTACAAGCATTTCCATGGCTTCAAGGATGAGATCAGCTACCCAGCTTGATCCATTTTGGCCACCTACGAGTTCACGGACAATTTTAGTCATACCAGGGCCCACTCTCACCCCTATGAGCTTTTCGGCGGCCGGGCCCATATCAGGAATAACAGCCAGAACATCTCTTTTGACAATAATCGCTGCTTTCCGGATGTCTAGGGTAGGAGCCTTTATTTCCAGCGAAATCGACACTTCGAGGAGATTGTCTCCGACATTCATTACAATTCCCCACAGTCCCGGTCCGATTTGGGTAACCGTTGTCAAACTGTTGGTTTGAAAATCAAGGATCATTTGTTTCACCTCAAAAAGTTTTATCCGCCGCAGCCAAGAATGGCGGAATCAACAAAATTCACTTTAAAATGGCGTTAAATCAACATTTCGAGTCCAATGATGATCAGGACAACCGCCCCTGTACGCTCGGCCCATTTACCCAGGCTTTTACCTACATGATGGCCAATTGCCATTCCTGTCAACGTCATCAAAAAAGCAGTTATGCCGATCGCGGCAATTGGAAACACGATTTTGATATGAATCAGGCTAAAGGATATACCGACAGCCAAAGCGTCCAAACTAGTGGCGACAGAAAGAAAAACCAGACTCCAACCTCTCGTCGGGTCGAATCCTTCGATGCGGTGTTCTGCGCTCCACGACTCCTTCAACATTTTGCATGCGATCAGGATCAACAGGCCGGACGCTATCCATTCGTTCATTCCACCGAACATGTGCGAAATACTTTTTCCGCCAAACCAACCCAGAAAAGTCATCAGCGACTGAAATAGCCCGAAGTGCCAGGTCAATCTGAACATGTGTCTAAATGTCACAGGGCTTAGGCCGCTTGATACAGCCAAAGCTACTGCAAAGGCGTCCATACCCAGAGCCACCGCAACACCTAGTAATGTTAGATTATCCAAGAATAAATTTCCATCATTCTATGTGAACATAAGGATAGTATGAACTTAACAAATCCCGCTATTGGCCGTCAAGAAAGCGTCACAAAAATTGGCTCAAATAGCTCGAACATCATAACCATATTGACGGTTGTTCAGAAGGATGAACTTTTAACAGCGCCAACCCAATGTTCACATTATGACCTGATAAGTGGACATTTCGGCCACGAATTGGTAAAAAATGGGTTGCTGGATCCGCGAGCCAATCAGTGAAAAAGCGCCCTAATTTAAAAGGAATCGCGCTACTAAGATTAATAGTGTCCAAAGGAACCAATGCCCCATCCGGATAATCATACGCACTCACACGTTCACATTTTCAGGGCGCCGAATGGGAACGGTGAAACCCGCATAGGGATAGCCTTTGCTCTTACATGTATATACATGATTGTGGAAGCCGGCGGAGGGCTTTTTTTTAATTCCCTGGCATTATTGGCGGACGCGGGTCACATGCTGTCAGACGCCTTGGCTCTCGGCCTCACGTGGATGGCAATTTCCGTAGGCAAAAGGTCCCCTAGTGACAGGCTTACCTTTGGATTCATCAGGTCAGAAATTCTCGCTGCTCTGGTAAACGGCGTTTTACTCTGGTTGATCGTAGCCGTGATATTCTACGAAGCGATCCAGAGACTTATGAATCCCGAGCCAGTCCAAGGTCTTGGGATGTTCTCGGTAGCTACGGTAGGCTTGGTTCTGAATGTAGCCATGGCCGCCATGCTCTTTTCGGAAAGGAACGTGAGCCTTAACATCAAGGGAGCGTTTCTGCATGTAATTTCGGATGCCATGGGATCAGTTGGAGCAATAGGCGCCGGTCTGCTGATAATCTGCACTAAGGCCTACTGGATAGATCCTGCGGTTAGCGCTTTTATAGGAATCCTGATTCTGGTTTCTTCGTGGGGACTACTCCGGGAATCCATCAATGTTCTGATGGAAGGCGTACCAAAGGGAGTACAACTGTCCGAAATTGAATCGGCGCTGGTCAAGGTGAATGGAGTATGTTGCGTTTATGACCTCCATGTCTGGAGTATTTCCAGTTCCACGGTAAATCTGTCGGCTCACGTAGTTCTAACAAACACTGACCGGGATTCAAATGACATACTAATCGAGATAAACTCTATTTTGGGCAGGAAATTTCACATTGATCATTCAACAATCCAAATCGAAAAGACACATGAGATGAGATCCGAGGCGAATGGTAAGTCTTGCCGAGCTGGAACCTATTGCAACTATATCGAACAGGAAAAAGATGCTCACGGCAGGTAGCGCTGATAAGGAAAAATGGGCTATTTTGCTGGCGTTCGCCTGTATTTTTCTTTGGCACGCCAATTTGACAGTGAACCTGAACCTGATACCTGACGAATGCAGCTACTGGACATGGTCACGTCACCTGGACTGGTCGTATTTCGACAATTCTGGCATGACTGCCTATCTTATTCGCCTTTCGACAGAAATTTTCGGCAGATCAACTCCTTTCACTGTAAGATTTCCGTTCTTTGTCGCAGGAGTGATCACAACAATTCTTATATACAGTTCAGCGGCGCTACTTTCGGGTTCGACCCGAATTGGGGCCTATTCGGCTCTGTTTTTTAATTTGGTTCCTTTGTCCTTACTTGGCGCTGGCGCCGCAGTACACGACAACGCGCTTATCATGTTCTGGGCCCTAGCCTTGTGGTCTCTGGTTAAGTTTACAAAAACAGATAATTACAACTACTTTTATCTAACCGGTTTAGCAACGGGGTTCGCTATATTAAGCAAATATACTGGAGTCTTGTTGTTGCCGTCGGTATTGTTGTGGCTTATTTTTTCCAGTCGGCGCAGATCAGTTCTTGCGAGAAAGGAACCATGGATCGGGGCTCTTTTAGCAGCTTTATTCACGTTGCCGATCGTGTGGTGGAATTACTTGCACGGATGGGCTTCATTCAAACATGTCCTCTTCATAGGGTCATCAGAATATCGGCAGCTATGGAGAAAGATTTCCGATGGAATTGGTTACCAGTTAGCACAGTGCCTGACAATCTCTCCGTTGTTCTATTTCGCTCTAGTTATGGCAATTTTTTCGTCGATAATTTCTAAAGGGCGCAAATATAAGGATGAAAAATTGCTGCTTCTATTCATGGGGGTTCCTCTTGTTATTTTCAGCGTGATGGCTTTTAAAGGCCATTCCGAGGCAAACTGGGCGGTAATGGGTTATTTATCTACGGGTATTCTGACAGTCATGGTCCTATCGGACCCTGATGATAGAGCCACCAAATTTTTGTCACAGCGCTGGGGCG
>JBMFSZ010000177.1:0-7261 GCA_049967315.1 Desulfomonilaceae bacterium | reverse complement strand
CGGTAGGGAAGCCCGTTTGAGGGAAGAGAGTTCCCCAACTAGGATCTCACGTTTGATTTCGAGACCGACCAAAAAGAAAAAAAACGTCATCAAACCATCGTTGACCCAGAAATGGAGAGAATCACCCAAAGAAAAAGCCCCGATTTGAAAATAGAGTTTGAAATCTTTAAACCGATCATAAGAACTCGAGAAATCGGAATTCGACCAAATGAGGGCTATTATGGTCAATAAGAACAAGAGGACTCCCCCGGTAGCCTGCATCGAAGAGAATCGTTGAAATGGTTTAAGAATCTGCAACCCTAGAGCTTCCCCGGTTTCGAAAAGCGGCTTTTTTGAGGGTGAAGGTTTCATATTTCGATTTATGATCAAGTTGAAGAGTCTATCAGTGCGATCTTTTCACAGAAATGGTAATCAGAAAACCTGCCAATTTTATATTCATTGTTTTGTAGCAAATTGGTCCCGATTTTAATATACTTGTTCCATTATAGCACCGACTTGATGATTACAGTTTCTCAAATTCGCAAGTTATTAGAACAGTGAGGTTTATAATGAGAAAAATAGCTTCGTGTGCCATGTTTACATGTCTGCTCGTTGGCATTTTTTCGCTTTCCTGCCCAGCGTTTGGCGGAGGAGATATCAAGATTGGCATTATAGACACCTATAGCGGCCCCCCCAGTTCTTATGGCCTGGATGTTCTTGATGGATTTAAGCTTGCGTTAAACAAAATTAACTCGAAAGGTGGGGTGCTTGGTAAAAAGATCACCTTTGTTACCAGGGATGACAAATTCAAGGTTGATTTAGGGCTGACCGAGGCCAAAGAACTTATAATGAGGGAAAATGTAAATCTTTTGATGGGCACTATTAATAGCGCCGTGTCTCTCGCTGTTTCCGACCTAGCCAAGAGAGAAAAAATTCCATTTATTGTAACCTACGGGAAGAGTTCCAGTATTACCGGCGCCAAGGGACACAAATATGTTTTCTCCATGAATGAAAATACGGAGATGATTGGTAAAGCAGCTGCGTTAGGTTTGGCGAAGCGACCTTTCGTGAATTACTGGATTGCCGGAGACGATTACGAATACGGCCACGCTATAGCTGACGCTGTTTGGACTCACCTGAAAAAAATCAAACCAGAAGTAAAATTACTAGGGCAGTCCTGGTGGAAATTAGGCGAACCAGATTTCACTCCGTATATTACATCCATACTTTCGGCCAAACCGGACGCTGTGATCGTGGCTACGGGCGGCGCAGGTTGCATTCCATTCCTAAAGGCGGCGAAGAATACCGGCTTTAACAGGAAAGTCCCCATTTACATGCATACGGCGACAGAACTGTCTACCCTTCGACCACTAGGGCTGGACGCCCCGCAGGGAGTGATCGGCACGGCCAACTACTATTTTTATTATCCCGAAACCCCTGAAAACAAGGAATTTGTCGCCGAGTTCCAAAAGGCTTACAGTAGATATCCATCCTTCGGTAGTTTGATTGGTTGGTATACTGCAAATTTCATAGCCAAAGCTTACGAAAAAGCGGGTAAAGTAGATGCTGAGAAATTTGCAGACGCCCTTTCAGGAATGACTATAGAGAGTCCGATAGGAAAGCTGACGGTAAGACAATTTGATAACCAGTTGATGCTGCCCATGTTTATGGGTGTTACTAAAAAGGTTCCCGGATACGATTTCCTAATAGCGACTGATATAGTAACTATTCCGGCCGCAGAAATCATGCCTTCCATAGACAACATTAAAAAAGCTCGGTCTGGTAACTAGTTTCAGCCAAAGCTAACGAGATGGATTTTCTAACGGCGATTACCTCCAGCGGTATGATTCAGCAATTCCTCGTGGGTCTAAGTCGGACAACAATTCTTTTTGTTGTGGCGTCAGGTCTTAGTCTGGTTCTTGGTGTCCTCAGGATCCCTAACGTAGCTCATGGATCATTATATATGTTGGGAGCGTTCCTGTGTTATTCGGTAGCGACACTTTTTGGGAAAAATCCTTTAGGCTTCTGGATCGCTATTATTTTGGCTCCGATAGGTGTAGCTTTGGTCAGCCTTGCTACGGAGCGCGCCCTGTTCTGTCGTTTATATGACAGGGAGCACCTGATGTTGCTATTGTTTACATTTGCTCTGATGCTGGTTTGCCGTGATATTGTGAAAATGATATGGGGGGCTGAATATCGGTCCTTAACTCCACCGGTATTTTTGCAAGGATCTGTGCCAATACTTGGAATGCCCTTCCCAAAATACAATCTGTTTTTGTTAAGTATAGGCCCTTTTGTTGCGTTGGCCTTGTGGTATCTGACCCAGCGAACCAAAATCGGTAAAATAGCCAGGGCTGCAGCCGTAGATCGAGACATGGTGAGCGCCGTTGGAATCAATGTGAGTTGGGTGTTTGCGTCGGTATTCGTTATTGGTTGCTTCCTGGCTGGGCTCGGAGGAGCTTTGGTTGCCCCCACGCAAAACATAGCTCAAGGCATGGATCACACGATAATAATGGAATCCTTTCTTATAGTTATTGCAGGTGGTTTGGGAAATGTTTGGGGAGCGATGCTGGGAGCGTTGATCTTTGGTCTCACGGACTCGATGGGTATATTGATTTGGCCGCAATTTTCAATAGTGTTTCCTTACGCCATTGTTGTCATAGTACTTCTGTTCAGGCCTAAAGGGCTACTTAAGGCAACGTGGTGAAAGGTTCCATCATGAAGAGTGTCGTCGCCTATTCTCCCTTCAATGGGTTAGTTCTGGTCATCATTGGTATTGCCGTGCTAGCTGCGTGTCCCTACTTTTTGCCACGATTTTTCACGTATCTTCTAGCTCTGATACTTGTTACAGGCCTAGTAGCGACCAGCTTGAATATCGCGCTGGGTTTTGGTGGCATGTATCAATTCCATCATGCCGTCTTTTACGGGGTTGGAGCTTACACAGTCTCCTTGATGCTCATGAAATCGGGACTGCCAAGTGTCCTGTGTTTCGTTACGGCGCCGATAGTTTCCGCCACATTGGCTCTTTTAATGGGCTCAATTTGTGTCAGGTTGTCAAAGTTATACTTTGGTATGTTGCAGCTCTCACTTGGCTCATTGGTATGGATACTGGTTTTTAGATGGTATTCATTTACTGGCGGCGATGATGGTCTTCACGGGGCGCCACTTCCTCTGTCGATAGGTTCGGTAACAGGATCTTATTATTTTACCTTCGTCGTCACGGTTATTTCCCTAACAATCATGTATGTGATCCTTAATTCACCTTTCGGACGAATATTACAGGCTATTCGAGATAATCCGGAAAGAAGTGAAAGCGTTGGGATTCAGGTTCGTCGCCATCAGCTTGTGGCACAAGTCATCGCGGGATTTTTCGCTGGCGTAGCCGGCATGCTGTTCGTTACAATAGAAGGATCAGCTTTCCCCGATCTTTTGTCTTGGACGCTTTCCCTGGAACTCCTCATAATGTGTCTTCTTGGCGGTTGGTTCACTTTTTTGGGACCGATGTTAGGAGCAGCCATAATCGTATCTTTAAGAACCATGGTAGGAGCTTACACGGAATATTGGACGACTGTGTTGGCAATAATCCTGATGCTCCTGATTTTCTTTCTTCCGGAAGGGATAATTGGTTTGTTTGAAAAATCCTTTAAGAGATTGAGCGCTTCTGCCTCCGAGGACTTGTGAATGTTAATTGTTAAAGACGTCCAAAAGTCCTTCGAACATTTTTTGGCAGTCAAGAAAGCTCAACTGGAGGTACACCAGGGCGAGATCGTAGCGGTCATTGGTCCAAATGGAGCTGGCAAGAGTACGCTGTTTAAGATGATATCCGGGCACTTGGCTCCTGACAAAGGTCAAATTCTTTTCAAAGGAAAAGAAATCGCTGGTAAGGCCCCCTACCAGATTTGCAGACTTGGCCTAAGCATGTCTTTCCAGATAGTCAACGTATTCAATCGGCTCACCGTTTTCGAAAATGTCCAGGTATCAGTCCTTTCTCGCCTTAAACGATCCTTTGACATGATTACACCGGCCAGGAGAGTCGCAATCCAGGAGACAACTGAAATACTTGAAAATGTGGGCTTGCTAAACATCGGGAGCAGGGCAAGTGGGGCCCTTTCTCACGGGGAACGAAAAGTGCTCGAAATAGCTATTGCTCTGGGTTCCAATCCGGACCTTCTAATCCTGGACGAGCCTACAGCAGGAATGGCGTTCGAAGAAACCGTAGCCACGATCAATCTGCTCGAACATTTGAATCGAGATCTGGGACTGACTATTTTATTTTGCGAACATAATATCGAACTAGTTTTCTCATTTGCAAACAGGATAATGGTAATGCAACAGGGAAGGACCATAGTTCAAGGGGCGCCAGATCAGGTCAGAGACAATGAGGAAGTTCAAAAGGCCTACCTGGGAGGAACCCGCTGATGCTTCAGGTAGAAGGGATCCACACTTTTTATGGATCTAGTCACATATTGTTTGGGGTTTCACTGACAGTCTCCAGAGGCGAAATAGTATGTCTTCTCGGACGCAATGGAGCCGGGAAAAGCACGACCATGAAGAGTATCATCGGGTTGACGCCACCTTCCCGGGGCGTCATCAAATTTAAGGGCGAAGACATTAGTGGCGCCAAGCCGCACGCCATCGCAAGAATGGGCGTGGGGTTTGTTCCCGATGACAGGCGAGTTTTCTATGATCTAACCGTGGACGAGAATCTCGAAATTTCTGAGCGAAAAGTTCCTCACACAAACGCATGGGATCGAAAGCGTGTGTACGGTTTTTTTGAGCCTCTCAAACATATCCGTTCCAGGAAAGCTGGTGTCCTGAGTGGTGGTGAACAGCAGATGCTTACTATAGCAAGAGCCTTGGTAACTAATCCGGAATTGTTATTGCTCGACGAACCGACAGAAGGTCTGGCTCCTATTATAGTCGAGATGCTGGAACATCAGATCGTAGCCCTAAGGGAATCAGGATTGACCATTCTCCTGGCTGAGCAGAATCAGAAAACGGCATTAACTCTTAGTGACAGGGGTTACATTCTTGACAACGGTGTCATAAAATATCACGGAGCCATAAAAGATTTGCAGGAAAACCAGGAAATTTTAAAAAAATACTTACTTGTATAGTGTCTTGTCATTCTAGGTTAACCTTTCGCCTGTCATTTTTTGAGTCCTCCAATTTTGCTGAAACTTGCTTGTTTGTCCAAATTCTGGAATGATAGCGTGGGAATCATTCGGAGTACAGAGGGAAAGACACTTCACGATTGACCCCCAGTTCTAGTCCCGGAAACCTCTAGTTTTTTTGTTGCTTTCATCTATAGTTGGAAATTTGAGATGGTTAAGCTAGTACTGCCTGGTCGCAACAAATTACAAACATGAAGAATTGGAATGAGACTGATATCATAGTAGTGGGAGCAGGCCACGCGGGGTGCGAGGCCGCTTTGGCCGCTGCGCGGATGGGGTTAAACGTATGGCTCTATACGCTCAGTGTAGACACGGTCGGCTTGATGCCCTGCAATCCATCCATCGGCGGTTTAGGTAAGGGCCATCTGGTGAAGGAAATTGACGCCCTAGGGGGCCAGATGGCTATAGCGGCTGACAAGAGTTGTATCCAATATAAGTTGCTTGGGGTGAGTAAGGGGCCTGCTGTACGCGGCTCCCGTATGCAATGTGACCGGATAGACTATTCAATAGCCATGAGGACTGCCGTTGAAGGCGAGGAGAATATCCTGTTACGCCAGGAAATGGTAGAGAACCTAATTGTAAGAAACTCGAAATGTTGTGGAGTGTTGGAGCGAACTGGATACGAGATAACGGCATCGGCAGTCATACTTGCTACCGGCACTTTCCTGGACGGTACTATACATGTTGGCCCGGTAAGTTACAAAGCGGGCAGGGCAGGGGAATTTCCTTCTGTCAATCTTGCGATGCAATTAAGAAGCCTTGGGCTGCCTTGCGGTCGATTCAAGACTGGGACACCTCCAAGGGTCAAGAAATCAAGTTTGGATTTTTCTGTAATGGAAGAGGATAAAGGAGACGCGGTAATACATCCTTTTTCAATGAAAACGCAAATCATAAATCGTCCAATTAAGTCATGCTTTAAGACACACACATCTGAAGCGACTCTCCAGTTTGTGCGCGAAAATCTTTTCAGCTCGTCTCTTTATTCAGGAGCCATAAAAGGAAAACCCGCAAGATACTGCCCGTCGCTCGAAGACAAAATTGCCAGGTTTCCTCAACGGCTCAGTCATCCAGTCGTGGCCGAACCTGAAGGATTAAATACCACCGAAATATATCTCAAGGGTTTGGGTAATTCTTTGCCTGCGGAAATGCAGTACTCCCTTATCCATACCGTGCCTGGATTGGAAAAGGCTGAAATTGTACGCCCGGCCTATGCCATTGAGTATGATTACGTGGACCCTAGATGCCTCAAACTGACACTAGAAACAAAAATCATAGACAACCTTTACCTGGCGGGCCAAATTAATGGCACATCTGGTTATGAAGAAGCAGCGGCCCAAGGTTTGATAGCTGGTATTAACGCCACATTAAAGTTAAAAGGTAAACCTGAACTCATACTGGAAAGGTCTGAAGCATACATAGGGGTGATGATAGACGATCTGGTGACCCGGGGAGTCGTTGAACCGTACCGCATGTTTACCTCAAGGGCAGAGCATCGGTTACTATTAAGGGAAGACAATGCCGACGAGCGTTTAGCTGGTAAAGGAGCGTCAATAGGGCTGGTCAGCTCCGAAACCTTGCGGGAAGTAGAGTTGAGAAAGAAGAACCTCAGAAACTTCTTGCAAAAACTTAATGAAATCAGGATCAAACCCTCCGCCGACCTGAACGAAACCGTAATTTCTCGCGGAGGATCAGAAATCAGGGAAGTCATGTCCGCAGCTAAGTTTCTGAAAAGGCCGGAAATCAAGTTTTCCGATCTGCAAAATCTTGGTATTTTGGAAAATTTTCCGCTAGATGCAAAACTTAAGGCTCAAATTGAAATAGAATTAAAATATGAGGGATACATCAACAGACAAAGGCGCGAAGTCCAACAGATGACAAAGCTCGAGAGATTGAAAATCCCTGAGTTGTTTGATTATGGAAGCGTACCGGGTTTATCCAGCGAATTGAAAGAACGCCTTAGCCTGGCGCGTCCCGACTCAATTGGTCAGGTTTCCAGAATCTCCGGAGTTACGCCTGCCGCCCTTACTGCAATAATGGTAACGTTAAATAATCGTGGCCACAAAAAGGTCTCGCCGAATCAAGTAAGTTGATGGCCGAGTCCTCAATGC
>JBMFSZ010000176.1:0-7303 GCA_049967315.1 Desulfomonilaceae bacterium | reverse complement strand
GACCACGGGCAGCCCAACCAAGATGAGTTTCGAGAATTTGACCTACGTTCATTCGCGAAGGAACGCCAAGTGGATTCAGAACTATCTCCACAGGTGTTCCATCTTCGAAATATGGCATGTCTTCCTCTGGAAGAATCCTCGACAAGACCCCTTTGTTACCGTGACGTCCAGCCATTTTGTCGCCAACGGATAGTTTTCGTTTTATGGCAATATAGACTTTAACCAGCTTGATCACTCCAGGCGGTAACTCATCTCCTTTTTTAAGGCGGCTAATTTTTTCTTCAAAATGCATTCTCCAAAAATGCTTTTGATCACTGAATCTTTCAATAATTTTGGATATTTCTTCTTCCAAAGCCGCATCGGAGCTCCTAAGTGATATGTTTCTGAGAAGCTCCATCGGGGTTGTATCGATTACCTGATCAGTAACGATATCATTTTTTTTGAGATACTGTTTCCCAGATTCAGGATCGGTCAGGGGCGCTGCAACTTCCTTTCCTACAAGCATAGCCCGAATCCGCTCCCTGGCGCCTTCTTCAATGATTCTTAATTCATCGTCCCGATCCTTTTTCAACTTTTCAATCTCTTCAGTTTCGATTGAAATGCTTCGGCTATCCTTGTCTGTCCCTTTCCTCGAAAAAATCCGCGCATCGATTACAATACCTTCGACTCCAGGAGGAACTCTGAGGGACGTGTCACGGACATCTCCGGCCTTTTCCCCAAAAATTGCCCTTAACAACTTTTCTTCTGGACTTAGCTGGTTTTCGCCCTTGGGAGTAATTTTCCCGACTAGGATATCCCCAGGCTTGACTTCCGCCCCAATACGAATGATTCCAGCCTCATCAAGATTTCTGAGGCCTTCGTCGCCAACGTTAGGGATGTCCCTCGTAATTTCCTCTTTTCCAAGTTTCGTATCTCGGGCCATTACCTCAAATTCCTCTATATGAATTGAGGTAAATATGTCTTCTTTTACAATCTTCTCGCTAACAAGGATGGAATCTTCGTAATTGTAACCTCCCCAAGCCATGAATGCGACCAGCACGTTTCTTCCTAAGGCTAGTTCACCTTTGTCTGTCGCCGGGCCATCTGCTATAACTTGACCAGCAGACACGAAATCACCCTTTTTCACGATGGGGCGTTGATTAATGCATGTGTTCTGATTCGATCTCTGGTACTTTACAAGATTGTAAATATCCACTCCTGGATCCAGGTCTCCTTCCTGAAACTCCGTCGCTTTTATTACAATTCTCGTTGCGTCTACTGAATCGACCACGCCATCTCTTTTTGCTAGGACTGTGACCCCGGAGTCAACAGCGACCACCTGTTCCATGCCGGTTCCAACTAGGGGGGCCTGGGTGGTTAACAGCGGAACAGCCTGACGTTGCATGTTGGACCCCATGAGAGCCCTGTTGGCGTCATCATTTTCGAGGAAAGGAATCAGCGAGGCTGCGACGGAAACCAGCTGGTTAGGGGACACGTCCATATAGCTGGCTTCGGAGCTGTCGGCCATAGCAAATTCACCGTCTTTCTTCCTTACCGAAACAAGGTCTTCAGCCAGTCTGCCATTTTCATCTATTAAAGCATCGGCCTGAACCTTTACATGCTCTTCCTCGTCCAAGGCTGTGAGAAATTTGATTTGACGACTAACCATTCTGTCGTGAACGGGTCGATACGGGGTCTCTATGAAACCGAATTCATTCACCCGAGCATAAGTGGATAAAGAGACAATCAATCCAATATTAGGCCCTTCTGGAGTCTCAATTGGACAAATCCGACCGTAATGAGTCGGATGAACGTCTCTAACTTCAAAACCAGCCCGTTCTCGGGTAAGGCCACCAGGCCCAAGAGCAGATAGACGCCTTTTGTGCGTAATTTCACTTAGCGGGTTGGTCTGATCCATAAATTGTGACAACTGCGATGAACCAAAAAATTCCTTAACTACAGCGGTAACTGGTTTGGCGTTTATGAGATCATGCGGCATAAGAGTCTCAACGTCCTGAAGACTCATGCGCTCTTTTATGGCACGTTCCATTCTCACCAGACCGATGCGATACTGGTTCTCCAGAAGTTCGCCCACGGACCTTACCCGTCGATTTCCCATGTTGTCGATGTCGTCAATTTCGTGCCCTGGCTTACCCTCTTTTAATTCCAGCAGATACTTGACGGCAACCATGATGTCTTCGGGTCTAAGAGTCCTTAGAGATAGGGGGGCTTCCTGTTCCGGGATTTTTAATTTTCGATTCAATTTCAGCCGGCCAACTTTGGACAGGTCGTAATACTCAGTTCTAAAGAACAAATTGTTGAAAAAAGTCTTGGCGATTTCTACTGTAGCCGGGTTTGACGGTCTTAGTCTTCGGTATATCTCGATTTGAGCGTTGAGGGTTTCATTTGAAGTGCTATCATCAGGTACTTGCCGTTTATAATCTTCAATCACCCTATTCGGGCGGTCATCAATTTTGTCTTCCAGCAAAGTGTCTCTCAACGATGGCGAGGCGATTCTCTCTTCGATGAACAAGGCCTCAAACTCGTTGATTCCCCTCTCGCGAAGCTGTTCAATAAATTGATCGGTTTCATCAGGAGCGATTTCTTTGTTACATGCCGCTAAAATTTCGCCTGTGTTCTCATCTATTATATCGTGAGCGATTACCTTGCCAGCTAACTCGTGGACCTCCATTGCCAGTGGAGATACCCGCCTGTCACCCAACCGTTTTAAAGCTGCCCTAGTAATTTTCTTGTTTTTCCTCACAAGGATTTCCGAGGAATTTTCAACCAGGACATCCGTAGGAGCATGGGTGCCAACAAGAAACCTGAGGTCAATCTTCCGTCTCAACCCCTCCGGGGTGATCATGATCGTCTGCTTATTGTAAAAATAATTCAGAATGGTCTCACTAGAATAACCGAGAGCCTTTAGCAAGACTGTAACGGGTAGTTTTCTTCGGCGATCAATTCGGACGTATAAACGATCTTTCAAATCGAATTCAAAATCAATCCACGAACCTCGGAGTGGAATGATGCGTGCAGAGTAAATAAGTTTTCCGCTAGCGTGTGTTTTCCCTTTGTCATGATCAAAGAATATACCTGGAGATCGATGGAGTTGGGAAACGATAACCCTCTCAGTTCCGTTAATAATGAACGTCCCATATCGAGTCATGATCGGGATTTCGCCAAAATACACTTCCTGTTCCTTGACATCCCGGATCGTCCGCGAATTGGTGTCCGGATCGACATCCCAGACTATTAACTGCACGGTGATTTTTAAAGGAACTGAATAGGTTACTCCCTTTTGCAGACATTCCTCGATCGAATACTTCTCTTCGCCGAGTGTATATTTGATAAATTCGAGTGAAGCAGTATCAGTGAAATCCTTGATAGGAAAAACTGAACGGAAAACTGCCTGCAAACCGGTGTCCTCGCGGTCTTCAGGCGCCTTGTCCATTTGAAGGAACCTGTCGTAGGACTGACTTTGGATTTCGATAAGTTTCGGGATTCCAGCTATCTGAGGAATCCGCGCAAAATTCTTCCTGAGCCTCTGAGAGTGCACGGAAAAAGAACCCATTTTATACCTCTAAAATAGGGTGATCTCTATAGGTGGGGGCAGCGGTAGGCGTTCCACAAATAGAGCGCGCGCCCGCATGTCAAGCACGAGCGTGCGCCTTTTTAAACCAGTTTTTTTGAGAGTTCAGACGATTTCTACTACAGCGCCGGCTTCTTCAAGAGCGGCCTTCGCCTTTTCGGCGTCTTCTTTAGAAACACCTTCTTTAACCGGTTTCGGTACACCTTCAACTAAATCCTTGGCTTCTTTGAGACCCAGATCGGTCAATGACCGAACGACCTTAATCACCTGGATTTTCTTGTCCCCGAATTCCTTCAGGATCACATCAAATTCGGTTTTCTCCTCAACCGGGGCTGCTTCTCCCGCTGCGGGCGCTGCTCCGAAAGCAGCCATCGCTACGGGCGCCGCCGCAGATACCCCGAACTCTTCTTCCAATTCCTTTACAAGTTTACTGAGTTCCAAGACCGACATATTTCTGATGAACTCTTTAACATCCTCTTTGGTAATCTCCGCCATTGTTTCCTCCATTCGCTGCGTAACAAAAAAATTCTGAGTCCCTATCCAGGCTTAACCTTCTGCCGGAACAGAACCCGCTTTCTTTTCTTCGATAGCTTTTAAAACGTTTAGGAAGGACCTCGGCACTGCGGCCAACGTCCCCACGAATGCGCTGACAGGCGCAATCATGGTTCCCAGTACACGGCCTAGCAACTCCTCCTTGGACGGCAGTTTCGCCAAAGCATCCAGTTCGGAAGACTCAAAAACCTGTCCCTGAAGCTCGCCCTTGATTAGGGCCAGATTCGGGTGCGTCTTAGCAAAGTCCACCAAGGACTTGGCCAGATTCGGCACATTATCGTCGTTTTGAGTCCATACCGCAGCTCTAGTTCCGTGCAGATCAGGTCCTAAACATTCCACGTCGGTCCCCTTGAAAGCGAGCCGAACCAGCGTGTTCTTCAAGACTTTCATGGCCCCACCGCGCGTTCTGACTTCTGACCGCAGAGCGTTCATCTCGCTAACGGTCAATCCGTGGAAGTCCATCAAAACGACTGCCTTGGCGCCTTGAAATTGATCTCGAAGCCATGCTACCTGTTTTTCTTTATCTTCTCTCTTCAAGTCTAACTCATCCCCTTTCCGTCGGAGGGAACACAGCGAACCGAGGCTACTTCGGATAGCACATTCGGTCTAGGATCTCTTTCCCCGGCCTGTCTGGGCTGGCCTCATTAAGCGCTTTCCGAAAGCGCGCCCGCTGTCTCCGACACGACCCAAAAAATTACTTTTCTGGTTTAACTATTTCTACACTCCTCAGTCGATTTATTTTGAGTCATTTCATTTGACCAGGTTTCTGACTTCTTGTGGGTCGAGTTTCAATCCGGGGCCCATAGTTGTTGATAACGATATCCCGCGTAAATAGACTCCTTTGGAGGCCGATGGTTTCAATCTAATGATACTTTCCATCAATGCTTTTAAATTATCGGCCAGTTTTTCCGGACCAAAGGAAACTCTGCCTATCGGGCAATGAACGATACCGGCTTTTTCGACTCTGAATTCCACCTTACCGCCCTTCAGTTCGGAGACGGCTTTTCCAATGTCGAAGGTAACCGTGCCGACCTTTGGGTTCGGCATCATGCCTCTAGGTCCCAATATCTTACCCAGTTTCCCGACAACACCCATCATGTCCGGCGTAGCGACTGCCTTATCGAATTCCAACCAGCCTTCCTGGATTTTCTTGGCTAGTTCTTCGCCTCCCACATAATCTGCCCCGGCGTCGCGGGCTTCCTTTTCTTTGTCCGCTTTGGCAAAGACCAGTACCCGGACACTTTTCCCAGTGCCATGAGGCAAAACGCACGTTCCTCGAACCATTTGGTCAGCGTGCCTCGGGTCAACCCCAAGTTTGACGGCTACGTCTACGGATTCATCGAACTTGGCGTATGACGTGCCTAAAATCGTGCTCAATCCGTCTTTAAACGAGTATTTGATGGATCGATCCACTTTTTCTCTAGCTGAAATTAACTTCTTACCTACGGAAGACATATCGTTCCTCTACTCAACTTCTATACCAAGGCTACGCGCAGTGCCCATAATGGTTTGAACCGCGCCGGGCAAATCTTTAGCATTAAGATCTGGCATCTTAAGCTTCGCTATCTCCTCGATCTGTTTCATAGAAAGGCGGGCAACCTTGTTTCTGTTCGGTTCCGCAGATCCCTTTTCTAATCCGGCGGCCTTTTTCAGTAGATACGAGGCAGGGGGAGTTTTAAGCACGAAGCTGAAGGACCTGTCAGCATATATTGTAATTAGTACAGGAATTATGACCCCAGCCTGCCCTTGTGTTTGGGCATTAAAAGACTTGCAAAACTCCATTATATTTACACCATGTTGGCCTAAGGCAGGCCCAACAGGTGGTGATGGTTTCGCCTCACCACCAGGAATCTGCAATTTTACATAAGCGGTAATTTTTTTGGCCATGAAAATCTCCCAAAGAACCAGAGATTAGAATTATTAAATGATCGTATCTTTAAACTTTCCCAACTGCCTCAAAGGTGTGACGATTAATTCTTGGTAACCTGTATGAAATCCAGTTCCACAGGAGTAGGTCGGCCAAAAATACTCACCAAAACACGAAGTTTTCCCTTATCGGGCCTGACCTCTTCCACGGTGCCGTTAAAATTAATAAAAGGTCCGTCTACGACCCTTATTGAATCACCCTTTTCAAACGAATATTTAGGCTTCGGCTTTTCCTTACCCTCCGCCATTTGAGCCCTAATATTTTCTACTTCTTCGTCCGGTATAATGGCGGGTTCGGATCTGGATCCTATAAAGCCAGTGACCTTCGGAGTGCTCTTCACATGATGCCATGTAGTGTCATCAAGTTCCATTCGCACCAGAATGTATCCGGGAAAATATTTCCGGTTGGACGTCTTTCTTTCACCTTTGACCAATTCCACAACTGATTCCGAAGGTATAAGGACATCTGTGATCCTTTCCTCCAGATTCAGAGTTCTGATTTTTTCCTCTAACGCAGCTTTGACCTTATTTTCATAGCCGGAGTAGGTGTGCACCACATACCATCGCAAGGACACGACAATTACCTCCTGCTACCTAGCGAACCATGTTCAGACATTTTCAGTTAAACCTGCAAAATCGATCTCATGATCTTGGACAAGGCCCAATCACTGAATCCAAGGTAGATGGCTACGATGGTAGTCAAAAGCAGAACTACAAGGGTTGACCCGAGGGTCTCCTGTCTCGTGGGAAACGTTACTTTGAGCAGTTCGATTTTTACTTCCCGGAGAAATTCAACAGCTTGTTGGAAAAATTCTTTAACTTTTTCCATGCTCACATCCCAGATCCTATCGTTCCAGTCAGCTTATATGGGAAAATGTTTTTGGCAGGCCAGAAGGGATTCGAACCCCCAACCCCCGGTTTTGGAGACCGGTGCTCTAGCCGTTGAGCTACTGGCCTAAAACATTTTACGCCTTACTTTGTCTCCTTGTGGAGTGTATGTAAGCGACAAAATTTGCAGTATTTTTTGAACTGCAATTTGTCAGGAGTTGTCTTCCTGTTTTTTGTGGTCGTGTAATTTTTCCTCTTGCACTCCCCACATGACAGGGTAACTATATCTCTCATTTTCGTCCTCCAACACCGACTATTGTTTCGGCGACATCAGCCGATGCGAGAAAAAACTCAAAGCCTTCTATTCTATAATTTCTGAGACGACGCCTGCGCCGACTGTTCTTCCGCCTTCCCTGATGGCGAACC
>JBMFSZ010000175.1:0-7364 GCA_049967315.1 Desulfomonilaceae bacterium | reverse complement strand
TACTGATGACATCGTATTCCTCAAGGAGAACCGCTTTGATTTCGGAGAATTGATCTTAAAGGATCACAAGACTCGCTTATACTGGAATCAGATTGATATCCCCTCGATTACTGGCCCAAACTTCACATTATTGGCTCACGGTCCTCACGAAGGGGACCCGTCGAGCTTGGCCAATCTCTGGGACAATTATGTCCCAGCCCTCAGAGAAACAATTGACACCGCTGTTAGAATAAAAGCCAGTATTTTGACAGTTCATCTCTGGGTAGACCCTCGCTATGTCTCGAGCCCGCAAATTATGGAAAAGAAAAAAGCCTTGAAGGAACTATTTTTTTTCGCACAGAGAAAGGGCGTTACGTTGAGTCTGGAAAATCTATCTGAATCAGCGTCAGACATCGAATTCGCTTTGGAGGAAATTCCTAACGCTTCTATCACGTTGGATATCGGGCACGGAGAATTACTGACCAATTCGAACACATCATTTGAGATAATTTCCAGGCTTTCCAAACAGATAAATCATGTTCACGCTCATGATAACGCTGGTGGATCCGGAGTAAAAGATGACCTGCATTTGCCAATCGGTAATGGTATAATAAATTTTGAGGCTATACTGAGCGCGTTGTTAGCTTCCGGATACAACCGGACCATCACCCTGGAGCTGAAGCCCCACGAACTGATCGTTTCTAGACAGAGACTGGTTAGTATCATTGAGCGTGTCAAGACCCGATTAAATTTGTGACATCCTCTTAGCAACCCTTACAATGATTGACACGGGGAGAGCGGTTAAATGAAATCAGAAAAAAACTTTAAAGAAATGACAATATCGGGGCTCGCCTCAGATTCGAGAAACATGCAGCCTGTCGTGATCCTTCGTGAAAAGGGAGGCGAAAGGGAACTGTTTATCTGGATCGGTCCTGTTGAAGCCATGGCGTTGCAGAGAGCGATTTCCAAGGAAGTGTTCCAGCGTCCTTTGACTCACGAGTTGCTCAGAAATGTTATTGAAAAGACTGGCGCGCGTATCGAGCACATAGAAATTGACGATTTAAAGGAACACACATATTACGCAACAATTTACCTGAGAACCTCTGACTCGAAGTTGGTAACCGTAGACGCCAGGCCTTCTGATTCACTTGTTCTGGCTACATGGGCTGGCGTAGCCATTTTCGTCAACGAAGAGGTCATAGAGGGAATGTCGGATTTGGAACAGGCCAATGAGCCTAAAAGCAAATTAGTACTAACTCAAGAGGATGTGGAACGCACAGACGAAGAACTTACAAAAATACTCGAGCGATTAAACCCTGAAGATCTTGGAAACGCATGAAAAATTATTCGCATATTACGGGGCTATAAGTTCAGTTTATGGAAATTGTCACTTTCGTTTAAACTAGCCCAAGTCTCTCTGGTCGGCCGTGAAAAATTTCACGAGAAATCCTGAAAAAACCAAAGGTCTCAAAAAACCGAGGTAACACCTCGAATTTAATCATAATGTCAGCCAATAGTCCGAGCCCCGCTTTAAAGAAATCAGCCCCCAAAGAAGTAGGACCTTTCAGGCTACTGAAATACTTTATCATATCAGGGTTCGCCGTTATAGCATCGGTGACCCTTTTGCTTGGCGCATTTCTATATACCCGCAGTGTGGACACACTCCTGAAAGGCGCTGAAAACTACGCTCGTCTGCTGGCTGAAAACTTGAACTACAACATTTTTGTAGGGTTCTACGCCCCATTAAAAGCCAGGGGAATAGCCATGGACCTCAGAAAATGGGACCAGTTCGGGGCGCTGGATTCATTGATAAAGGATTTCACTTATGGACTACGTATAGACAAGATCAAGATCATAGACAAGAATAGAAAGATCGTCTACAGCACCGATTACGATCTTATAGGAAAATATGAACCTCCAAATCAGGCTGTTGATGAAGCTCTTCTCAATGGGAAGGATCAGACAAAAATAAGGCAGGGGAAAAGGTCCGCGGCCAACTGGTATGGCATCTGGCAGGCTGACACCTATTATCCTCTTAGAGAGGGCACCGGCAACTATTGGATGTTGGGAGCTATATACGGCGTAATACAAATAACCCAGGACGTTACAGATCAATATGTCAATGTTCAACGGTATATTGTGATCATACTTCTCGTCGCCAGTGGTCTCATGGCCTTTTTGTTTGTGACCCTTACACTCATCGTCAGAAGAGGAGAACGAATACTTATCGAGCGGGCAGAGGAACAGAAGCGGCTTGAGGACAAACTTCAACAATCGGAAAAGCTTGCTTCAATTGGACAAATGGTTGCCACAATCGCCCATGAAATACGCAATCCATTGGGAATTATCAGATCCTCCGCTGAAGTCCTCGTGAACAAGGCAAATCCAGACATCTCAAAGATAAAACGATTTTCAAATATTATTTTGGAGGAAGCTACCCGACTGAGTCTTATCCTCACTGATTTCCTCGATTTCGCCAGACCGAAATCGCCGGCCTCAAATCCTGTGGATATTAGAGATGTGGTAACCCGTGTCCGGAACATTCTTGAACATGAAATCATTTCCAAAAAGATATCCTGGGCTGAAAATGTTGTAGAATCAGAATTTGACCCTATAATAGTTGGGGATTCTGACCTGCTGTATCAGGCTTTTCTGAATATTGCCATGAACGCTTTTGAATTCATGGACGAAGGTGGCTGTTTCGAAATAACTATCAAACCCGAGGAAGCGAACGTTAAGGTAATTTTTGCGGATGACGGCCAAGGTATAAAAAAAGAGAATTTGCACAAAATATTCACGCCCTTTTTCACAACCAATCAAATGGGAACGGGCTTGGGTCTGGCTGTAGTACACAACATCATTGCGGCCCATAATGGAGAAATATCGGTAGAAAGTGATGAAGGTGAAGGCGCTGTTTTTACGATCATACTACCAAGAGAAATTAATGATCGCGATTAAATCAATGTGCTCAGAGGCTATCCGATGGCAACCATTCTGATAGTTGATGACGAGCGAAACTACCTTTTTGTGCTGGAAGATCTGTTGACAGATGAAGGTTACGATGTTTTGACCGCGTCTTCTGGAAATGAGGCTATGGAAATATTGAGCAGACAAAGGGTTGACGCGGTTCTATCAGACATCAAGATGCCGGGAATGAATGGCATTGAATTGCTGGAACGTGTCATGGCTAATGATCCAGGGCTGCCGGTAATTCTCATGACAGCGTTCGCCGAGGTTGATCAGGCGGTTTCTGCTATGAAGAAAGGCGCCATAGACCATATTCAGAAGCCATTTGACAACGACGACATAAGACGGGCTGTGGCTAGGGCCGTGGGAAAGAGACGCATGGATGGAAATATGCGCCGCATTAGTTCTTCTGAGTCAGATCCCATTTGGGGAAGCATAATTGGTGATTCGGAAGCCATGGCCAGGGTTTTTCAGATAGTAAAAAGAGTTGCTGACACATCAGCCACTGTATTGATATCAGGAGAATCTGGAACAGGCAAAGAAGTTATAGCCAAGGCATTACACAAGGCATCCTCCCGAGCGTCCAAGGCGTTTGTATCAATTAACTGCGCAGCTATACCAGAAACACTCTTGGAATCGGAGCTTTTTGGATACGAAAAAGGCGCGTTTACTGGGGCGACATCAACCAAGCAGGGGAAGTTTGAGATTGCAGACAACGGGGTGCTCTTTCTGGATGAGATAGGAGAAATGTCTCTCAACCTGCAGGTAAAATTGCTCAGGATTCTACAGGAGCAGGAATTCCAGAGAGTCGGTGGGAATAAGGACATTCGCGTCGATGTAAGGGTCATCGCCGCCACAAACAAAGACCTAAAAAAACAGGTTGAAGCGGGCTTATTTAGGTCTGATCTATATTTTCGCCTTAACGTTGTCCATGTGATTATGCCTCCTTTGCGGGAGCGAATTCAGGACGTACCACTTCTTATCACATATTTTCTTAAAAAATTCTCGGAACGCCTGGGACGGAACCTGCTTGAAATCACTCCTGAAACAATGTCAACGCTTTGCTCTTATTCTTGGCCAGGAAATGTAAGAGAATTGGAAAACGCGATAGAATACGCTATTCTAATGTCTAGAGGTCATCTAATAACAATCGAAGACTTACCGAATCAGATCAAAGTGGCAAAAGCTTCCAGTTCCGACCTGAGCCTTGATCAAAGCGCCGGCCTCATGGACGCGCTTGACGCCATGGAGGAAAAAATGATCAGAGATGCCCTTAGAAAGGCTGGCAATATTCAGGCTCAAGCAGCCAAAATCCTCGGGATCTCAAGGAGTAACCTGCAATACAAGATGAAGAAATATGGGCTCCTTCAATAAGCATATTTTACTTGGAACTGGTGTAAGGTTGACAGTAATTGTGAATTACTTTATAGAAAAACGTAATTTCAGATTGATGAGGTGGTTTTCTCTGTAATCATGGAGAAGAGGGTCTTAACCATGCGGAATATTGTAAAATATGGAGTATGGGTTATCTTTTGTCTGGCTAGTGTCGGTTTGGCTTACGGCCAATATTATGATGAATATTATCAGAATGACGCCAACGCTTATACTGAAGCGCAACAGCCTTATTCCGAATATTCGGATAGTCAAAGTCCAAACAGTTACCCTTCGCCTAACTTGCAGTACGATTCCAGGGATGCGGAACGCATCTTGCGCGAACAGATGGCGCGCTCCACACAACCTGATCAATCAAATTACAGTTCTCAACAGCCTGAAATCTATGACAACTATTACGGACATCGGATTCAGGACGAGGGTCAGATCCAGCGAGTTCTGGCTGAGGCCAGGAATATAGGCAATTTAATAAGAAACAGAAACGGAAAAGCTTTCATTATTATTGATAAGAGAAATTTTCAATATTACCTGTACAATAAGGATGGTCGCCTGTTGCGCATAGGGCCAGTCGCAATAGGTAAAGGGAAAACCAGGACAGGAGCATTTGAGACACCGATCGGTATATTTCCAATTAAAAGTAAGGTCCCTGTAGCAGACTGGGTCAGGCCTGATTGGTATTTTCTTGAAGAGGGCGAGCCCATCCCCAAAAACTGGGAGGACCGCCGAGTTCCTGGTTTTTTCAGATATAAACTTGTGTTTGATGGGTCTCGGTACATACACTACGCCGAAGCCACAGGGGGCCGATTGACTCACGGATGTCTGGGGCTTGATTGGCAAGATGCTGAAGCCGTGTTCCATACCCTTAGTGTGGGTTCATATTGTATCATCGCTGACCAGGCGTTTCTAACCAGACTTGCTCGCGGTGAGTTCCCGATACAACAACAAGTAGTTAGACAACCCCAACCGGTAGCCTCAACCATCGCTTCGACGGTTGAACCACAGCAACATGAAGCGGCAGAGATTCCACAATCAGTCGGTAACGTCCGCCCCAAGCCCATGACTAATCTCTGGTAGCAGTTCATTCGTATTCCGCCCTTAAGCGGCTTTGGGAGCACAACCCACAAATGAAACGGGTATTCCGCATATGACCGTTGGATCGAGATTTCTTGGATTTATTTTTCTGTTATGCTTTGCTTCCCTTTGTTCTTCCTGTTTGACGGCTTCCCTTCCAAAAAGCGCACGTATGGATGAAGAATCACAACCTGCTACTGGCGCCGTCGCCTCATCTCCGGGGGCCGCTGCCAAGGGCCTGGTTGGAAAATGGGAGCTTCTCTACCAAATTAATGACAAGGGTGAACGCCAGAACCCTAAAGACCAGACAAAAACCCAAATTGAATTTACCGACAATGGCAGTGTTTTGTTCAACCGCTTTGACAATGAAAACTCAGACAATGTTAAAAGTAGAACCGGAAAATATTCGATAGAAAATAACCAGATCAGTATTACCGATGACGCGGGCAACACTGTGAAATGGCCTTTTCAGGTAGCTTCAGATTCACTCACAATCTCCATGCCTGAAGTTAACAAAAAATTTCATTGGAGAAGAATCCAGTGAAAATTCCGTTACAAATCTTTGTTATATTCACATTGATTACCATTTTCGTGGCTGCGCCCCATTCTTGGGCAAAAGACAGTTGCGAAATTTTACGTTATGAAGTGATATGGAATGGCGCCAAGGCTGGGCACGGTGACATTACGATGAGGCGAGAAGCTAACAAAATGTCTGTGACAGCCCAGGCAGTTTCTGACGGCGCTTTAAAGGCCATACTTGAACTCTGGAGCCGGGTCCAGGCTACATTCTCCGCCAAAACATTCCTGCCGGAAACCTACCGTTTCCATCTAAAATCTAACTTGTTGCGATCTGAAGTAGTCGATCTGTCGTTCGACCCAAAGAATCATACAGTTCATGTCAACAAAAGAAATGGAGATGAGATAGAAAGCCATTCTGAAAACGCCATCGGACTTAGGGATCCGATTAGCGCTGTGTATTTGCTGCGCAACTCCAAGGACTGGGCTAGACCCGTTTCTGTAGATATATATGATGGGAAAGATAAGTCCAGGCTATTCGTCTATCCTGTTGGACCCGAAATTGTAAATATCAAAGCTGGCTCTCTGCCAGCTATCCGCCTTGATCTTCGGCTAGATAAGCTAGGGCGGGAACCTAGGGAAATAGCTAAAGGCAAGTTGTGGATATCAAATGACGAAAATAGAATTCCCCTCCTGTTGACATCCTCACCCATTGTCGGCCCCATCAGATTTGAACTTGTTCAGGCGCAAATGTGACGGGTATCGTGTGGCCTAAGAATAGAACAGGTGACAATCGCAATCTCAGAAATCCGATCGGGACACTCCTTCAGTAAACCTGTTATACAGGAAATTTTTAATGTCTCACTTCGTCTTTGCAACGAGAGTTATCTTGTTGGCGGGGCAATTCGTGACGCAATCTTGGGGAAAAACGAGATTACGGATCTGGACATAGCCTTAGAAGGTGATGGTTTTAGAATTGCTCGTGAAATAGCCAATCAGTTAAGTGTGAAATCTTCTTTCGTCCCTCTGGATAAAAAGCGCCGCACGGGCAGGATCGTTGTTCCGACGGATCATGGGGAAATTACAGTCGACATTTCTTCTTTCAAAGGCGCCAACATCGGCACGGATCTCATTAGTCGGGATTTCACTATTAACGCTATGGCTGTCCATCTCTGGGACGTCATTAATGGACGCGTTACCCAAAATATAGTTGATCCCCTCGGCGGACAACAAGACGTCAAAAATTGTTCCATACGCGTTTGTACGGAGAACTCATTTTCAGATGACCCTTTAAGGATGCTCAGAGCATTCAGATTCGTGTCTCAACTTCACTTTAGGATCGATTCTGAAACTCAATCCGAAATTTTGAGGTCAGCGAAACTTATCCGAAATGTGTCTGGAGAACGTGTCAGAGATGAGTTGCAGATGATCCTCAGTTG